>WYBG01000234.1 GCA_011526015.1 Deltaproteobacteria bacterium
GGCTACTGTGAGCCTGGCGATAAAGGCAAAATGATTGAATGGCAAAATAATGTTTGATGTAAGGGTTTGAATCATTTTGCCATGGAATTATTTTGCCGTAGAAATTATTTTTCTGAAAAACTATAGAACCCCGGCTCATTTCCGGGGAAGAACTGTGGGAGACGGGGGATATTGGCCCGTGTGAACTGATCGAGGAGAGGATCGTGATGAGCGGCCCGGCCAATGCCGAACATGGATTTGTAGAACTTAATATTGCCCACAAAGTGTTTAGATGTTTTTGTGCGCCAATTTAATCTCCCCCAAACACCGGTTCACTTTTTCCAAAGCCAATTTAAGTTTCGGAAGATGGGTTCCGCTAACAGGCACATGTTTTTAGGATTCCGGAGAGGTGTGCGAATGATAAAGTTTAGCCCACCGCTCAAGCCAGCGCCAGATTTCAGCAGAGTTCGCGAAAACTCCTTCTTTAGATCAAAGCGGCCTTATGTATATAACCAGACGAAATATCATTCGCAATGCGGTGCAAATTTACGGAGAGAATTTCCCGGCGGCAAGCAGGAAGATTTTGCGGAAAAGGAGAGAATAGCCAAGAAAAGTATTCGGAGAAGAAAAGAGGCGACCCCGCCACATTGCCCCTGCATGGCAGCAGGGGAATTTTTAAATTTCTACGATTGTTCGGTGGATACTCGCTTTTTTAGCCGGGTAAATACTTGCTGATTGATCCGGAAGGCCTGTTGCTGGGTTTTGTTCAAGACCGCCGGTAGGTCATGGATAAACCCTTGCCGGTGGGCCATTAAAATAATTGCAATTGTTCCGATTCTCCGGACGCCCAATTTTGCCGCCACTTTTCTGGCCTTGCGATCATCAAGAAGGGTAAAATCTGCTTTTAGTTCCCGGGCAAGGGTCAATGTCTCTGCTTCCCCGGCATCCAACAACTCCTCATCTTTCAGCTTTTGCACCTCAGCGTTGTTAACCACGGATTTGCGCTTAATCCAATCCGCTTTTTGTACTTCCTCTGAGCCCGGCTTCCCCGCTCCTTGCACAACAACCTCCTCGAAAACTTTATCCGCTACAATGATCTCTGCAAACAGGTCCCGAAGAAGATTCAATTCTCCCATTTTGGCAAGATAGATGAGCGGCGTCGAATTAGAAAGAACTACCATAGATGCAGATCCTTAAGAGTCTGCAAATCCTCTTCCAGATCATCTTCCCGGTAAGCAAGCGGAATGTTTTTCTCCTTCACTACATCTGCAAATTCCCACTTTGTGAGGCCGAGAAGCTCGCTTGCCTTGCCAAAGGAAATGGCCTCCTCGCGATAAAGCTCCAATACGATTTTCTGCCAAAGCGTTTGTTCCAACGCGGTATCCGGCTTTTTTACCAGTTTTACAAGTTCTTTGGGTAATCTTACTTTAACTTCTACCATTTCCATGCCTGGCTACCTCGGTTAAGTTTAGAAACGCTAAGAAAGACGATTACTCTGGATAGGTTCCCTGACGCTACTCAACTTTTTTCGGTTGATTTTAACTTAACCAATTTGCCTTCCCGCATCAAGGCAAAACTTGCCCATCCTTAATAATCGGGAATCCCTGAATGCCTGGATCGGCATATAACAGATTTTGCGGGTAGGGGCGTATCGCGATACGCCCCTACAATCGTAAAATGCCTTCAGCGAATCAAGAGCATCTTGCGGGTTTGGGCAAAATAGCCCGCCTCTAACTTGTAGAGATACACCCCGCTGGCCAATCCTGTTGCATCCCAGGAGTATTCGTAGCCCCCCGGCATTAGGTTCTCCGCCACCAGCGTGGCCACCTCTCTGCCGATAATGTTATACACCTTCAGCGAAACAAATCCGCGTTCCGACCCGCCCCGGTGGGGAATCCGAAATCTGATATTAGTTCTGGGATTAAAGGGATTGGGGTAGTTCTGTTCTAAGAAAAAAACCTCTTCCGTCGTCTCCGAATGCGGATCGATGGCTGTTACCTCTTCGCTAATTCCTGCCAAAAAACTATACGGTAGATTACCCATACCGGTAAAGGAACCTCCGCTATAAACCATACCGTTACTAACCGTGAGAGCATTCACCCGCTCATTGGCATTGGGATTCCAGAGAGTCGCACTGCCGATAACCATTTCCAGCGCGGCAATTCGGTTACGCGGCTGCCCGCCTATGTGGGTAAAATCCCCACCAACATAGACCGTTGAGCCGCTTGCGGACAATTCCCAGACATCATCATTGGCATCGGGATTCCAGGGGAGCACATTGCCAGTATAAGCATCCAAGGCTGCCAGGTAATTTCTGGTTTGCCCGCCGATGTTAGTAAATCCGCCGCCAGCGTAAACAGTATTCCCGCTGACCGTAAGGGCTGATACAAACCAATTCGCATCCGGATCCCAGGCCGTGACGTTGCCGCTTGTCACGTCTATTGCAGCAATGCGGTTTCTGGGCTGTCCGCCGACTTGCGTAAAAGCACCGCCAACATATAAGGTTGAACCGTTTAACGCCATATCAAACACTGCTCCGCTAAGGCCGGGATTCCAGGGAGTTACATTGCCGGTTGTTGTCTCCAGTGCAGCAAGCTTGGGTCTCAACTGCCCCCCGATGAGGCTAAAGTCTCCCGCAACATAGAGGATGTCCCCATTCAATAATAACCCCCAAACCACATCATTTGCACCGGGATTCCAGGAGGTAGCGTTGCCAGTGGCGGCATCCAGGGCGGCGATATTGTATCTCACTTGCCCACCGATGTTAGTAAACATGCCCCCGATATAGATAGTAGAACCGCTCAGAGCAAGGTCCCACACTCCGCCATCAATATCGGGATTCCAGGGAGTAGGGTTTCCGGTAGCGGCGTCCAGTGCGGCAATACCGTTTCTTGCTTCTCCGCCGAGGCTGGTAAACCACCCTCCGGCATAAACCGTAGAGCCGCTCACTGCGATGGCACATACCTCCCTGTTGGCATTGGGATTCCAGGAAAGAGCATTTCCGGTAGCGGCATCCAATGCGGCAAGGCAATTTCGATCCTGCCCGCCAATGCTGGCAAAAAGGCCGCCCGCATAAATGGTGGAACCGCTTACGGAAATAGCACTTACATGTAAGCTTGCATCAGGATTCCAGGGCGTGGCGCTGGCGGTGCCGGTATCAATGGCAGCAATGTAGTTTCTCATCTGTCCCCCGATTTCCTTAAACTTTCCCCCGGCAAAGACTACCGAGCCGCTGACGGCCAGGGTTTTTACCGGCTCGTTGGCATCGGGATTCCAGGATGCAGCATTGCCAGTGGCGATAGCCAGGGCGGCGATGTGATTCCGGGCCTGGCCGCCGATATTGGTAAACTCACCACCGGCATAGACCGTAGAACTGTTCACCGCCAGCGTATAAATATAATGATTGGCGTTGGGATTCCAGGGGGTGGCGTAACCAGTAGCAGCATCCAAAGCGGCAAGGAAGGTTCTTGATTGGCCGCCAATGCTGGTGAACTTTCCACCGGCATAGATAGTGGCGCCATTCACTACCAGGGTATGTACTTCGTCATTGGCATTGGGATTCCAGGAGGTGGCGTTGCCGGTGGCGGCATCCAGGGCGGCGATGTAGTTTCTGGTCTGTCCGCCGGCACTGGTAAAGCGACCGCCCACATAGATAATAGAATTGCTCATTACTATTGTATGCACTAAACCGTTGGCATCAGGATTCCAGGATGAGAGGCTATGATCCGCTTGAATATGGGCGAGGTTGCTTCTCGGCATACTCCCCACGTAGCTAAAATCTCCACCGATATACCACCCGCCTGTCCCATCGGGAAGCACCGTATAGACTTTGCCTAAAATTTTCGGGAGAGTTGGATCCGGCTCACCGCTGGATACATCAATAGCAGCGCCACCGCCAATCGCCGGACCAACTTGAGTGAAGCCTCCTCCTATATAGATAGTATTTCCTGAAACGGCTATCGTCTGAACAATGCCATTGGTAACAAATAGATTTGGGTTAATCACCTGCGCTATGCCTGGAAATCCGCAGAACAGGGAAAGGCTTGCCGTTAATAAAGACATGAAAATAGTTTTCATTACATCTCTCCTGCGTCTAAGCCAGTGAATTAAAAGTTTGTATCAGACGGTCAGTGAGGATTTTATGTTTTCGTAAGTGTTTGATCTTATAAAGATCAGTCATTTTGATACAAACCTCAAATAGTATTATATCACTCAAATATGGTGCTACATGATACTATTTCAACAACAAAAGCTTCTTCGTCTGAATGAAGTCTTTCGATTCCAGACGATAGAAATACACCCCGCTGGCTAATTCCCGCGCATCCCATTGATATTCATAGCTCCCCGCCGCCAGGTTTTCCGAAACCAGGGTGGCTACTTTCTCTCCCGCCACATTGTAGATGGCCAGGGTAACGAATCCTGCTTTGGGCAGAACAAACTCAATCGTGGTGGCAGGATTGAAAGGGTTAGGGTAATTTTGCATCAGCTCGAATTCCCCGGGCGCATTGGCCGGCTGCGCGGCAATCCCCACCGGCGGGTTGGTCTGGTTGTAGAACAGGTAGTTCCCGATGTCGGAATCCCAGTTGGTTACCGCCAGGTCGCGGTCAACGGAAATTTCATACACCACCAGCAATTGATCGCCGCTCAGCAACGGCGCTTTGACGGAGAGCCACTGCCGTCCCGGCGCGGTGCAATAATCCGTTCCGGCAAACAGCGGCTGGCCGTTCAGAGTCACCGAATTGATGGTTTCCACCCCGGGATTTCGCAAATACACCACGTGGATGGAATCTACGGCAACGTTGACGGTGTCCCGCCGCACCATCCGGCCATCCTGATCCACGTCGCGCAGTTCAAAGGCTTCGATCACGGAAGTGGTGGCGGAAAACCAGCTCGGGTTAGTGGTAAAACTGTTCCCGGAACCTTGATAAAGCTCCACCCGCCCCCACCAGCGCCCGGCCAGCAAATCCGGCTTGCCATCCAGGGTCAAATCCTCCGCTAACACTGCGGAGCCGTAGCCCCCGGTAGCGGAGAACCACCCCGGGGCGCTTTGCCCCGCCGGCGCAGCGCCGAACAGGTAGGCTTTATATTTTCCCTGCCCTCCCAACTGGTCGTTATCGGAAATGGCCAGGTCGAGAAAACCGTTGCCGTCCAATTCCGCGATGGTGAGGGAGTTGGCGTGGAAATCCGCGTCCTGGGAATTCCAGCTGTGCTGGGTAGCAATCTGCCCCTGGTTATCGGCTAAGTAGATGTAATTGGGGGTGAGGTGGGAAGCGAAGATCACATCCAGAAATCCGTTGCCGTCCATATCCGCGAAATCCACGTCCATCGCGCCCATCAATTCCTGGGATTGCCAGCCCGGCAGGGGTTGCAGGGTTCCGTTTTCATTATAGTAAATGCGCCCGTAGGTCTGGTACGGCCCGATCCCGATATTGTAGGGCTGGCCCCCCGCCACGGCCAGGTCCAAATCCCCGTCGCCGTCGGCGTCGCCCAGGGCGCAGGAGAAGGTGAACATGCTGTCCGCCGTGCGGTAAGAGGGCAGGGATTCCAACTGGCTGCCGGTATTGAAATACACCTTCACCCCGCCCGGCTGGCTGAAACCTGCCGGGCCCAGGAAAATGGACACCGCCGCGTCGGGCAGATTGTCGCCATTGATGTCGCCCACGGTTAGGTGCCCGTGGTAGTCCACGTCGCCGCTGTTCCAGGAGGGAGTGGTGGGAAAGGTTCCGTCGCCGTTGTTGTAATACACCATCACCCGCTGGCGCAGGATGTCGTTGCCGTTGGCCACGATGATGTCGTCCCACCCGTCGCCGTTGACGTCGGCGATTCCCAGCCCGGTGGCGTACTGCCCCTGGGCGCTGGAAATCCACTCCGGGAAGGCGTTAAAAATGGTTTGCCCCGGAGCGGGGAGATTGCAGAAAAGTGCAATGATGAGAGTAGGCAGGATAAAAGGTCGCATGATTTTCTCCTGAAAAATGAAAATAATTTACTGTAAAATTCGCCATCTTTTTCATAAAATTAACCTTTCCGGGAGGGAATAACAAAGCATCTTTGAAGAAGAATATCCAAAC
>WYBG01000235.1 GCA_011526015.1 Deltaproteobacteria bacterium
ACCACGGGAATGAAAAAGGCGGAAGCGAGGATTTGATCGATGGTGGCGGAAAAAGAGGCCATGATCAGGGCGGAAACCATCTCCCCGAAAAAAGAAATGATCAGCCAGGGCAGCCGCGCCCGGGCGATTCTGAAGGTGCTCTCCTCTAAAATTTCCTCTTCCCGGATCCCGGCAATGCGGGCCAGGTCTTCGTCGGTCTCTTCATTGATCACGTCCACCACGTCGTCGATGGTAATCCGCCCGATCATCACCCCCTCTTTATTCACCACCGGGGCGGAGACCAGGTCGTATTTCTGGAACAGCTTCGCCACCTCTTCCTGGTCCATCGCACTGCTGATCGCCACCACGTCCGTTTCCATAATGCTTTTGATGCGGGTATGGGGCCGGGCCAGGATAAGCTCCTTCAAGTGCACGTAGCCCACTAACTTCCCCTCCCGGTCGATAACGTAGCAGACGTAAATATCCTCTACTTCCTCGCGCTTGCTGCGCAGCTCATCAATGGCCTCCTCGACGGTCACGTCCTCATGGACGGCCACGAACTCCTTGGCCATGATCCCGCCGGCGGAATCTTCCCGGTAGTGCAGCAGCTCCTGGATATCCTCGGAATACTCCTCTTCCACGTGCGCCAGCACCTCGCTGGCCTTGTCATCGGAGAGCTCCGAGACCAGGTCGGTGGCGTCGTCGGAATCCATTTCGCTGACCAGCTCGGCGATCTTGCGGGAATCCAGGTCCTCCAGAATATCTTCTTTCAGGGCGTCTTCCACCTCCGCCAATACCTCGCTGGCGGTTTCCGGCAGCAGCAGCGATAATACCACGCTGCGGTATTCGGAATCCAGCCGCTCCACCAGGTCGGAAATATCCGCGGGGTGGAGGTCGGCCAGGATATTGCGCACGAAATCGACCTGGTTATTTTCCAGGAGGTACCGGATGTTGTCCAGCACTTCGTCGTAGTTGATGTCTAACATAGAAGCGCTCATGAATCCCTCGCGGGTTGTGGGTATCCATCCCTTCGGGATAGATGCAGGTGGATCAGCTCCGTTAACGTCTTCCATTCCGGGATGGAAAGCTGCTCCGGCCGCCGGGTCAAATCAAAATCCAATGTAGTAACGAACGCCGCCGGGAACAACATGGATAATGATTTGCGCAGCATTTTGCGGCGGTGCTGGAAGCAGTGCCGCAGCACGGTTTTGAACAGTTGGAAATCCGGGAACTGCGCCTTAACCTCTTTTTTGAAGTCTAATTTGATAACTGCGGAGTCCACCTTCGGGCGGGGGAAAAACCGGCTTGCCGGCACCCGGAAAAGCAGCGTGATCTCCGCAAACAACTGCCCGTTGACGGCTAACAGCCCGTATTCCTTTCCGGCCGGGCGGGCAATCAACCGCTCCGCCACCTCTTTTTGCACCATCAGCACCGCGGTTTCCAGATCGTCGGCGTGATCGAACAATTTGAACAAAATCGGGGAAGTGATATTGTAGGGAATGTTTCCCACCAACCGGGGAGGGGTTTGCGGGCGCTCCCGGAGCGCCGCGGCCAGGTCCCACTGCAAAAAATCTGCTTCCGCCAGGGTGAAATTGGGGTAGCCGGAGAAACGTTGCCGCAGCACCCCCGCCAGGCGGGAATCTATTTCGACGCCGCAGTAGGGAGCGCCGGTTTGCAGGAGAAACCCTGTGAGCGCCCCCGGCCCGGGGCCGATCTCGATTACCGGCGTTGAAGGCTTTGCCTCCAGCGCGGCAACGATTTTGCGGGCAATATTCTTATCCTGCAGAAAATTTTGCCCCCACCTCTTTTTCGGAAAAACCGGTTCCTTCATAGGCTGACAATTTAAAGGATAGATTGCCGATTTGAAAGCATCCGTTTTCCGGGCGCCTTTTTGAAACCTGCCGAAAACAGAAAACGTTACCACCCCGGTTGCTTCTCTGCTTATTTTTGGCGTCGCTAAAATTTAAGGATAAAGGATAAAGGATAAAGGATGAAGGATGAAGGGTGAAGGGTGAAGGGTGAAGGATAAAGAATCGATGAATTTGTGAAGATCACTCCTCATCCCTTATTCTTCACCCTTTATCCTTAATCCGTGACCCTTTATCCCTCAACGGATGTTACTATTATGAAAACAATAATCGAATCCCTCAAATATCTATGGCCGCACCTTGCCCGCTATAAATGGAAGTACCTCAGCGGGGCGATTTTTATCGTGCTGACCAACGCCTTCCGCATCGCCAACCCCAAAGTGGTGCAGCACGCTATCGACTACCTCAATGAAGCCTTCTCATTAGGAAAATTAGGGTTGTACGGCGGGTTGATCGTGTTGATGGCTATTTGTGAAGGCGTCTTCTCCTTCCTGATGCGCAAGAGCATGATCGTGGCTTCCCGGGAGATCGAAAATGATATCCGCAACGACTTTTTCGGCAAATTAGCGGGATTGACGCCGGCGTTTTACCATACCCTGCCCACCGGGGACATCATGTCGCGCGCCACCAACGATTTGAACGCGGTGCGCTCCATTTTAGGGCCGGGGATTGCCTATTCTACCAACACTATCCTCGCTTTTCTCTTCGTAATTCCCATGATGTTCTCCATCAGCCCGCGGCTGACCCTTTTCGCCCTGCTGCCCTTCCCGATCATTGCCCTGTTAGTGCACTACCTCGGCCAGGCCATCTACCGCCGGTTCGAAAGAATCCAGGCGCAGTTGGCCACCCTCAGCACCCGGGCGCAGGAGAACATTTCCGGCACCACCATCATCAAATGGTTTGCCCGGGAGAAGCACGAGATCGAGCAGTTCCGCAAGGAAAACGAAGAGTACATGCGCCGCAACATCAGTTACGCCAAAATCGACGCGGCATTCCATCCCTCCCTGGTGCTCACCATCGGCGTTTCCATTGCCCTGGTCATCCTGATCGGGGGGCGGCTGGTGATTCAAAATACCATTTCCTTAGGAGAATTCACCGCTTTCATCCTCTACACCGGCATCCTGGTCTGGCCGTTTATCGCCCTGGGCTGGGTGATCGGGCTGTTCCAACAGGGCGCCGCTTCGCTAAAGCGGATGCAGCTAATTTTGGAAGCGCAGCCGGATATCATCGAAAAACCGGGGGCGCTCAAGCCGGGGCGCTTCCGCGGGGAGATCGAATTCAACAACCTGACCTTCGGCTACTCCCCCGGCCAGCCGGTGTTGCACCATATTCAGCTTCATATTCCGCCCCAATCTACCGTGGGCATCATCGGGCCGACCGGCTCCGGCAAATCCACCCTGGTGAAACTGATTCCCCACCTGCACAAATTGCCGGAGGGGGCGCTGCGCATCGACGGGCGCGATATCAACGACCTTTCGCTGCAACAGCTTCGCCGGCGGATCGGTTTCGTTCCCCAGGAAACCTTCCTGTTTTCCGCGACGATTCGAGAGAACATCGCTTATGGCCGGCCGGAGGCTTCCGCGGAAGAGATCGAATGGGCGGCGAAAATGGCGGATTTGCACGAGCAGATCAGCGAATTTCCGGATCGCTACGACTCCCTGTTGGGGGAAAAAGGGATCAACCTGAGCGGGGGGCAGAAGCAGCGGGTGGCGATTGCCCGGGCGATTTTGCGCCAGCCGGACATTCTGATCCTCGATGACGCCTTTTCCGCATTGGACACCCAGACCGAGGACCGCATCCTGAAAAACTTGCAGGAATTCTTCCCCGGGCGCACCGTCATCCTGGTGTCCCACCGGGTTTCCACGCTGCAGAATTCCGATTTCATCGTGGTATTGGAAGAGGGGAAGATTAGCGAGCAGGGCGCCCACGAGGAGCTGATCGCCCGGCGCGGGCTGTACGCCTGGATTCATGAGAAGCAATTGCTGGAAGAGGAGCTGGAGAGGGTGGAGTGAGAGTGGGGCAGAGGGAGCGGGTTTCTGTTTCTTTTTATTTATTTGCAATGGGAAGGGAAAAGAAATTAAGGGTTGCTGATTTAATTACTTCCCGATTTTAGAATTTTGGCATTATCTTTGATGTATTTGGGTCAAAGTCGAACTAAACTGGCATAAACATGAAACCTCCACCCTATACTCCGGAATTGGAAG
>WYBG01000236.1 GCA_011526015.1 Deltaproteobacteria bacterium
AGCGCGGCGGTGGAGGCGCTGGACCTGCTGACCGGCATCGGCGGCCTCCCGGAGCCGGCGCTAAGCGACAATTTTTACCTTTCGCCGAATTATCCCAATCCCTTCAACGGCAGCACCAATTTCGAAACATACCTGCCCAGGTCCGGGGACGTGGAAATTGGGGTGATGGACTTGCTGGGCCGTTTAACCCGCCAACTCTACCGGGGCCGGCTGCCCTCCGGCTGGCAGCGGTTCGAGTTCAACGGGCGAGATGATTTTGGAAGAGTGTTACCCTCCGGCCATTATTTTATTTATCTTAACGCGGGGGGAGAAAAACGGGTGGTTAAAGCAACCTTCTCCAAATAATCGAAAGCAGATGGCAAAACCGGTTCACCCTCTCCTGTGCTACGCTTTGCTGCTGATGTTTTCCTGCGCCGCCGCCCAACCGGAAAGCGCCCGCTCGCTCGTCCAAAACCTGGTTTCGGCGTATGACCGCTTCGACTACCCGGAATTCGACCGCCTCTTAGAAATTGCGTTGGCGGAGATCGAAACCTTTCCTCCCCAGGAGCAGCGACGGATTTATCAGTATGCAGCCTTCCGCCGCTTTCAGCAGGGAGAGACCCTTCAGGCGGAGGAGTTTTTTTGGAAACTGTTGGAAATCGATCCCACCTATAGCCTGGACCCCTTAACTACCCCTCCCAAGGTATTAGTGCTGTTCCAGAAAACCAAAGTTCGCTACCTGGAGAATCTTCAGCAGCGCTTGCAGCAATTAGAGCAGAGCGTCTCCTATAACCCGGTACCCTGGCGCTCCCTGGTATTTCCCGGCTGGGAACAGTGGCGCCGCGGCTACCGCGTCAAAGGAGCTTTGTGGGCAGGCGCCGGGGTGGTTTGCGTTGCCGGGATCGTGCAGGCGGTCATCCGCACCGGCCAGGCGAAAAAAGGGTATGAAAACGCGCTTGAGCCGGATGAAATTCGCGCCCGCTACCAGGATTATAATCGCCTGTACCAGTCGCAGTTTTATTGGAGTTATGCTTTTATCGGGGTGTGGCTCTCTTCCCACATCGACGCCTTGTTCTTCTCACCGCTGAAATCTCCCCGGCAAATTTCCCTGAATTTACATCCCACCCAGCCCGCTGTCACCCTCTCCATTCAATTCTGAGCTTTTCGGGTTCTATTCGGTTTTTTTTAACCGCGAACTGACGCGAATTAACGCGAATGGTTTTTTTGGAATTGTTTTCGGTTACTTCCGCGATTCCTCGATAATTCAAGCGAGCAGCCGGTATTTGCGTTCATTCGCGCCAATGCGCGGTTCAATTTTAAAAAGCGCAGAAACTGATGGCCGATCATTCCTGCAAATTCTGCGAAAAGCTCTGCAAAATTTGCATGATTTTTCTTCGAAAAAAGGAACAGCGGTTCGAGTTTGGTATGGTAAATCCCTGTATCTTAAAGAATTGATAGCGCGAGTTATGAACCCCGCCGCGGTTGGCATGTTAGTTGAACTATTTCCAATCGCCTGATAACATAACTCTAACGTAAAGGAGATTGATAATGAATTTCTTCCGTTTCTTTGCAGTACTAACCATGCTGGTGTTAGGGGCCTATATCCCGGCATTGGCCCAGGGAGGGCATCACGGCGGAGGGCACCATGGTGGCGGCCCTCATGGCGGAGGCCCCCACGGGGGCGGCCACTGTAACCCCGATTCCCTGGAACCGATAACCGTTTCCGGCACCGCCATTGTGGATACCACCTTCCTGCATCCGATGTATTTCCTGGATGAAAATAACGACGGCGAGGCGGACTATCACCTGAATTTCGGCCCCTGGTGGTACGAGCCGGACAGCAGCGAGGCCACCCGTCCGCTCAACGGCGATTTCATTACCATCGGCGGGGGACTGCATGAGCCGCCGGCGGGGCTTATACCAGTCATCGTGGTTTATGAAATTAACGGCCTGTTCTGGCGGGATCCTTACGACCCGCTCTGGACTGGCGGCCATCATCACGGCGGGCCTCACCCGGGCGGGCATCACGGCCACGCCCACGGCTGGATGCACGATTCCCTGGAAGTGGTATCGGTCAGCGGCGCTGCGATAGTGGATACTACCTTTATGTTCGAGCACTATTTCTTAGATGAAGACGGGGATGAGGTGCCGGATTATTTCCTGAACTTCGGCCCGCCCTGGTATCAGCCGCCTTCCGGCGCCACCCGCCCCTTAAACGGCGATCCGGTTGACATCATCGGGGGACTGTTCCAACCCGACAGCCTCCTGCCCATGATCGTGGTATATGAAATCAACGGCCTGGTATGGCGCGATACTACCGGCTGCGGGAACCATCTCGGCGGCGGGCGCTGGATTCACCGCTTCATGAACCAGGCGCAGCAGATCAATACCACCTTTGATCCGCAGGACCGGATGCAGGTCAACCCCGGCTGGCATCAAGGCGGCGGGCCGCACCACGGAATGCCGCAGCGCCTCTTCTGCCAGATGGTGGAAATCTATCCCCAGAACGCTCCCGCGCTGGAAAACCAGAATGCTTTTGCGGCTTACGAGATCGGCTTATTCGATGAAGCGGGCATGAATTTTCTCTGGCAGCAAGGCCCCATGGGAGGGCATGCCCAGTTCGGAAACGCCGTGCAATATCAACTGCATTACAGCGACATTCAGCTCCAGGGCTTCAATATTGACGAGTCCAGCATCGCGGTGAAATACTGGAACGCGCAGAGCAATAGCTGGGTGGGGCTGAACGACGTTACGGTGGATGCGGAAAACAATACCGTTACGGTTTCCACCAGCACGGTCAGTACTTACTTTGCGCTCACCGGGGCGGATAACCCTGTGGCTATTGGAGAGCCGGGGGCGCTGCCGGGCGGGTTTGCTTTGAAGCAAAACTACCCCAATCCCTTCAACCCGGAAACCACTATCGAGTTTACCTTGCAGGAGAATGCTCAAGTGGCGCTCTCGATCTACAACGTGCTGGGCCAGAAACTGTTCGAGGTTTTGAACGAGCCGAGAACCGCCGGCCTGCACCAGGTGAAATTCGACGGCAGCCTGCTCACCTCGGGGATTTATTTCTACGAACTGAAAGTAGGGAACCAGGGCCAGGTAAAGAAGATGCTGTTGAACAAGTAGCATTTGGCAAATCCTCCCCTCTGAAAGCCCCGGCGCTATTGGCGCCGGGGCTTTTTTATTTGCAAATCCGGTTGGGGATGAGTGATGATTCGGGAATTTTTTCGGCGTTTGTATTTGTGAAAATTCGTACCGTGCACTTTTTTAGAAACAGCGAATTGGGTGCAATTTGTCATGCCCGAATGTAGTAATCGGGCATCCATGCGCTTGATTTTTTCCTGGATTCCCGCTTAAAACATGCGGGAATGACAAAAGTGCACGGTAGTGAATTGTCAGAAATTCCCCATGCCTCTAAAGTAGAAGGTATTAGTTCAAGGGATTTGCCCTAAGTGGGTTAGACAAATTCAACCGGATTAGGCACAGAAAATCCTCCCCGGTCATCATTCTATCTATTTTTTGGGAGAATGACGCTGCTTGTTGGCATCCCGGGCGGTGAGGATGCTCTGTGGATTTCTGTTTTCAGGCAATACTCAGATGCCATCCAGGCGCACTCTTCCAAAAGGCTGCATCTCCAGGAGTTGAGCGACAAAGCCGATGGTAACTTTTACTCCCTGGTATATCTTGCGGATGTGATACTGGTATTCCTTGCGAAAGAGGCACAACAGGCTAAACGATAATCCCCAGGTGAGGATGAGTCTGTTCAAGACCTGCTCATCCTTACACCAGCGGCGTTTGCTGTTCAAGTGGGCATTCAAGGACTTAAAGCCGTCATTTTCGATATACCAGCGGCTATGGCCATTTTCGCGGAGTGCTTCATGGTGCATTGTTTTACAGGTGGTGATCACATAAAAGGG
>WYBG01000237.1 GCA_011526015.1 Deltaproteobacteria bacterium
TGACTCTTAATCAGTTGGTTCGGGGTTCGAGTCCCTGCGGGGGCACTCAGCGCCAGGCCAATTTCGGGTGATTCCCCCCACCCACCGGTCTGAGCGCGACAGGGAGTGGCGTGATCCCGGTTCCTTCGGGGCCGGGGTGAGCCGGGCAGCAGTTCTCCCCCAACTACCTGTCCGGCGAGTCACCTCTGTAACTTGGCTCCTGATGAACGGAATATAGCTCCCGGGAATCAGGAGCTTTTTTTTCTGTTTGCGGAACCGGATTTTTTGATGTACGTTATAACGGTTGTTCAAGTTCTTTGACATGGGGACGAAATGGTCTCGACGGGCAGCGAAGAGGGATGGAACCGCATGCCGGGTTTTCTCGCTACCCCGTGATAAGCGAGAGCACTCTTAAGTGCCGATTATAACTACGCGATGGCTGCTTAATCAAAGCAGCCCGTTCACTGTGTCCCGCGCCTGTCCGGGATGCGGATGAACGTCGCTTTTGACAGGCCGGTTTACAGAGTCGCCCGGGCTGTGTAAACCCGACTCCTCCGGGATCGCCCTCGCCAGGCTGGCTGAACTGCCTGCTGATGGTTAAACTTTAACCGCTCAGCTAAGCATGTAGAAGTTCTGTCAAGCTCCTGCTCGGACCCGGGTTCGATTCCCGGCGTCTCCACAAATTTAAAGCCCCGGTTTGCCGACAAAGTGAATCGGGGCTTTTCTATTGTCTTTACGCCGTATAAATTAGCGATAGGAGTAATGGAGCAGTGGATGAATGGAGTGATGATTTGAGGAATCAGAGCGAAAGTAATAAACCATTGCCGCAACAATCCGCCAATCCAATACTCCGTTTTATAAAAATATGTTACTATTCAGCCACAAGAGGCAACAGAGGCAACAGAGGAAGGATTTAGAGCATTTAAAACCGTTATGGAATATTTTTTCCACAAAGCAAGCTTGTTTAGCGAGCTTTTTTTATCTCTGTTAGCTCTATGTAAGGATGTCTGAATAATTACAAAAATATTATCTCAAGCCTTGCCGAAATAGCCGGGAGTCTTTGCCATGAAGCACCATGAATTGCCCGTTCCGCCGCACTTCAGACCCGAAAAAGTGGAAGAAGTCTGGCGGATAGATTACCAAAAAATTGCCGAAGCAGCCTGGAGCTGGGCGGCAAAACGTCCGGAGATTCAACCGGCGGCGCATGATGAGTTTAAACTCTGCCTGGTCGCCGTGGACGTGCAAAATACTTTTTGTATCCCCGGTTTTGAACTATACGTTGGAGGGCGCTCCGGCAGCGGCGCGGTGGATGATAATCGCCGCCTGTGCGAGTTCATTTACCGCAACCTGCACCGGATTACCCAAATTGTTCCCACCCTGGATACCCACCAGGCCATGCAGATTTTCCACGGCATCTTTTTCGTGAATGAACGGGGCGAGCATCCCGCTCCCTACACCCTGATCAGTGAAGAAGATATCGCAGAAGGGCGCTGGCGTTTCAATGAAGCGCTCAGTGAGAATTTGCAGTTCCGGCCGGACTACATGCAACGCCACCTGCGCCACTACACCGCGCAACTGAAAAAAAGCGGCAAATTCGCCCTCACGGTGTGGCCTTACCACGCCATGTTAGGGGGCGTCGGCCACGCCCTGGTCTCCGCCGTGGAAGAAGCGATCTTTTTCCATACCATGGCTCGCTACAGCCAGCCGGATTTCCAGATCAAGGGCGGGCATCCGCTCACCGAGCACTATTCGGTATTTGGTCCGGAGGTTGGTTCCGACGCCGAAGGCAAATTGCTGGCTCCGAAAAACGAGCGCCTCTTTCACAAGCTCATCGAATTCGACGCCGTGGTGATCGCCGGGCAGGCCAAAAGCCACTGCGTGGCCTGGACCATCGCCGACCTGTTGGACAATATTATGAAATGGGATCGCGACCTGGTGGAAAAGGTGTACCTACTGGAAGATTGCTCCTCCCCGGTGGTGGTGCCGGGCGTTATCGACTATACCGATGCAGCGGAAGCCGCCTTCCAGCGTTTCAAAGACGCCGGGATGCACGTGGTGCGTTCCAGCGAGCCGATCAATGAGTGGCCGGGTCTTATCATATCTTAGTTTAGGAAATATGGGTGTGAGTTTCGAGACGTGTTGTGTTATATTCATGCTCAATCGAGATGGATAATTTGCGATGACTAAATTCCTTTTTTGGAATCTTAACAAAAGGCCGCTTAAGGCTTCTATCATAAGCTTGGCGACACTATACGAAGTCGATATATTTATGTTCGTAGAGTGCTCAATCACTCCCTCGGAATTACTGCAAGCACTAAATCGGAATGGTGCGGCTACATATCATTATTCGCCTTCTATCGGATGTACTAAAGTTGAAATATTCACTCAATTCAGCGATGATTTCATGAAGCCAGTTTTAGAAACGGATCGACTAACAGTGCGACACTTGAAATTGCCCGGTCTAATTAATATTTTAATAGCAGTGGTTCATTTTCCAAGTAAAATGACTTATAGATCAGATGAAAGCCAGGCATTAGAATGCGTGAATTTGATCAAATCTATTGAAGAAGCGGAAAAGACGATAAAGCATTCCAGAACTGTTTTGGTTGGTGATCTGAATATGAATCCGTTCGAAGATGGAGTGGTAGGGGCAAATGCACTCCATGGCGTTATGAGCCGACAAATTGCAAACAAGAATGCCAGAACCGTACAAAACAGGAGATATCCGTTTTTTTATAACCCGATGTGGAGTCTGTTTGGAGATGGATCTCCGGGCCCGCCGGGAACATATTTCTATAGCAAGGCAGAACCTAAAGTCTTTTTCTGGAACATCTTCGATCAAGTTCTCATTCGACCGGATTTGTTAGGTGCTTTTCGCAATGATGATTTGAAGATTTTAGACTCTGATGGCTCTCAATCTTTTTTATCAAAGACCGGATTGCCTGATAAAAAGATTACCTCGGATCATTTGCCAATCTTTTTCAAACTTAATCTCTGAATGGAGGTAGCAACCATGACCGACTTATGGCCAGCCAACATAATCAATGTGGAAAACATGACTGCTCCCGTGAGAATTCTAAAAGAGCAGGCAGCCCTGTTGGGCCAAAAAACCAAAAATCTGGTTAAAGCGAAGGTTGTCCCTGAAAAAAAGACAGTTTATAAGCCAGGGGCGATTCAGCCCAGGTTTCAATATTCCTTTTACATCGTAGCCCCACTTCTTGAGAATTATCAATATAGACTCTTTACTATTTATCATGACATCGAATTCTATCCGGTAAATTTTATTCTCGATGAAGCTGTTCAAGAGGAAATTTTCCTGGAGAGGCAAGAACCAGAAATACGAGAAAAAGAAATCTTGGTATATTCAGAAGATGACTTCGTAGAAATTCTGAGAAAGATTTTCAACTCCCAGAAAGCCACCAAGGTAATTCAATCGATCTTACTGCAGAGTGGAAACCGTTAGAAATTGCTTCTTCTAATACTCAATAATTCTTGGCAAAGATAGGGATTGATGAAAGCCAAAGCCCGTAAAACCGCGGAAGGATTCCTGTTCACCGATCAATACCAGTTGACCATGGGGCAGCTCTATTTCCGCATGGGGCTGCACGAGCAGGAAACGCAGTTCGAGCATTTTTTCCGCAATTACCCGGATTATGGGGTTCACAAGGCCGGGTATTGCATCAACGCCGGGCTGGAGTGGCTGCTCCACTGGATGGAAGAGGTGCAGGTGCGGGATTCCGACCTCGCCTACCTGCGCAGCCAGAAAAACCGCGCCGGTAAGCCCCTTTTCGGGGAGGATTTCCTGAGCTGGCTCAAAAACGATTTCAGCTTTACGCGCCTGAACATACGGGCGATCCCGGAGGGGCGGGTGGTGCACCCGAATGTTCCATTGACGGTGGTGCGGGGCCCCCTGGCCATGGTGCAGCTCCTGGAAACCAGCCTGCTCAATCATCTCAATTTTCAAACCCTGATCGCCACCAAAGCGGCGCGGATTCACGAGAGCGGCCGGGGGCAACTGCTGTTAGAATTCGGGATGCGCCGCGCCCACGGCCTGGGGGCCAACGCCGGGGCGCGGGCGGCGCTGATCGGCGGAGCGGATTTTACCTCCAACGTCGGCATTTCCCACGTGCTGGGATTTGCCCCCAAGGGAACCCACGCCCACAGCATGATCCAGGCTTTTATCACCCTGGGGCATAAGGAGATCGACGCTTTCCGCGCTTATGCCGAAATCTATCCCGATGACTGTGTGCTGTTGGTCGATACGGTGGACACCTTAGAAAGCGGCATTCCCAACGCCATCAAAGTATTCGAAGAACTGCGCAAAAAGGGCCATAAACCGGTGGGGGTGCGGCTGGATTCCGGCGACCTCGCCTACCTGAGCATCCAGGCGGCGCGGATGCTCAACGCGGCCGGTTTTCCGGATACCGTGATCGTTTTATCGAACAACCTCGACGAATTGGTGATCTGGCAAATCATCACCCAGATCGAAGAGGAAGCCCCGCGCTACGGGGTGGAGGTGGAGCATTTGCTGAAGCGCCTGGTCTATGGCGTGGGAACCCGCCTGATCACCTCGCACGGCGCTCCCAGCTTAGGCGGGGTTTTCAAGCTGGTGGCGCTGCGCAAGAACGGCGAGTGGATACCGGCGATCAAAATTTCCGAAACCCCGCAAAAGACTCCCAATCCCGGCCATAAAAACGTCTGGCGCATCTACGACCGGCGGGGCAAGGCCACCGCGGATTTGCTGAGTTTGGAAGATGAAGATCCCCGCAAGTTAAAAAAAATCATTCTGCGGAAAGCCAGCGATTGCACCAAAGGGCGGGTGCTGGATCAAAGCGAGGTCTCGGAAATCGAACCCCTGCTGGCAGATATTCTGAAAGAGGGCCGCCGCGTCTATCAACCGCCCTCTATCGAGGAAATCCGCCGCTGCCGCCGCTCCGACATCGAGCGGCTGGACGCCGGTATCCGGCGCTTGATGAACCCGCACATTTACCACGTCTCCCTCTCCCAGCGCCTTTGCGACATGAAGCGGGCGCTGATCAGCTCGGTAAGGGATGGCAATTCGCAGTAATACGGATTTCAGATTTCGGATTGCGGATAGGGATTTTCCGATATAGCCGGTGCAAAGGGAACTGACTAAGGGTTTTGCATTTGACATAAGCTATAAATGCCAATTAAGAGTTGACGCTGAAAGACGCTGAATCTAATGATTTTCGCTGAAAACGAATCCATTTTTGACCATTTTTGCATAGATTTGTCATAAAAATCAGCGTATATCTGCGTCAAAAATCCA
>WYBG01000238.1 GCA_011526015.1 Deltaproteobacteria bacterium
GAATTTGAATATCCAGGTTATACTTTTCTTCAGGAGGCAGATTAGGTAGAATTTTTCGGTAAAAAAACAACTTTACCTCCCTGGCTTTTTTCCATGCTTCTAACGAGGTAAAGTCTCTATTTGCATCATATCACCCACCCGGTTCATTGACTTCAAATCCGCTTTCATCATAATGATATTCTACATACTCATTCATGTCTATCTCCTAAACTATTACTGATACCCCACACTTTATACCCTATACCCTATACCTTATATACCCTGGCAGTAAACCATTCAAGCATTGAACTGCAACTCGTACAACTTCCGGTAGCGTTCGGAGCGTTCTAACAGCTCTTCGTTAGGACCTTCGTCGATGACCTGCCCGTCTTCTAACACCACGATTTTATCGGAATTCACGATGGAGGAGAGCCGGTGCGCGATCATAAATACGGTGCGATCCTTCATCAAATTCTCGATTGCTTCCTGGATCAGAAATTCCGATTCCGAATCCAGCGAGGAGGTGGCTTCATCGAAAATCAGGATGGGAGGATTCTTGAGAATCGCCCGGGCGATGGAGAGGCGCTGCCGCTGCCCGCCGGAGAGCAGCATCCCCCGCTCCCCGATGATGGTATTGAAACCCTTCGGCAGCTCGGTGATGAAATCGTAAGCGTTGGCCAATTTTGCGGCGCGTTCGATCTCCTCCATGGAATACCGCTCCAATCCGTAGGCGATATTATTCGCCACGGTATCGTCGAAGAGGATGACCTCCTGGGTAACGATGCCCATCAATCCCCGCAGGCTGTCCAGGGTCAGATCGCGCACGTCGATCCCGTCGATGCGGATCGCGCCCCCGCTGACGTCGTAAAAACGGGGCAGCAAATTCACCAGGGTGGTCTTTCCCGCCCCGCTGCTGCCCACCAAAGCGATCTTCTCGTGTTTGTTTACCCGCAGGTTAACGCCTTTCAATACCAGCTCGCTGCCGGGATTATAGCGGAAGAAAACGCCGTCGTACTCAATAGCCGCGTCGAAAGTGCGTTTCACCACGGCCCCGGGTTTCTCGCGAATGGGATTTTCCTGGTCCAAAATCCCGAAGATGCGCTGCCCGGAAGCCAGGGCGATCTGGATGTTGTTGTTCACCTCTCCTAAGCTTTTGATGGGATCGAGAATGGAGAATAAAATGATCATAAAACGCATGAAATCTTCCGGGTGCAGGCTCTGGCCGTGCAGGATCAGGTTGCCGCCGTACCAGATCACCCCGATCATAACCCCCACGCCCATGGTTTCGGAGACCGGGCTGGAGAGCCGGTGCATACGGATTTGCTTTACAACCGCCCGGAAATGCTCCCGGGTTTTCTTACGGAATTTATCGTTTTCATAGCGTTCCATGGCAAACGCCTTCACCACCTTGATGCCGGAGATGGTTTCCTGCAGCACGCTGGTCATGTCCGACAACCGCTCCTGCACCCGGGTGCTGCGGCGCTTCAGGCTGTTGCCCACTTTGCGGATCAGGGTGATGCTGAGGGGCAGGATGGTAATGGCCAGCAAGGCCAGCTTCCAACTGATGCTGAAGAGCAGCGCCAGGTAAATGCCGATCATGATCGGATCGCGAATGATCTTGGTAAAACTGCGGTTTACCGCCACGTTCACGGCGTTAATGTCGTTGGTGATGTTGGAAATGAGCCCGCCGGTATTGTGCTTATGGAAAAAGCTCATCGACTGGTTGATGATGCGCTCGTACAGCTCCTCGCGCAGGTCGCGCACCACCCGCTGCTCCACGTAGGTCATCCAGAAAAATTCCAGGAAGGCCATGAGATTTTTCAACAAAAATATTACGAAAATAACCAGGCAGAGCCATTTCAGGGTGGAGAGGGGGTCCCCGGCAGGGAGCAGGGCCTGAATTTTTGCCTTCAGCCAGGCGTTCAGGTTCAGGAAATTGGCGTCCGGGACGCCCGGCAGGGGCTGCTGCACGGTTCCCCCCGCCCCCGCACTGTCGAACAGGGTGGTAATCACCGGGGCGACCATCCATACCGAAAGGGCGCTGGTGACGATGTAACCGAAATTGCAAATCACTACCAGGATCAGCTCTTTGTAGTAGGGTTTTAAATAAGAGATGATGCGAAGGTATAATTTGAAACTATGTTCCGATAAGGGTTTGGACATTTATTACCTCTTTAACCTTGCGAAGGTTTAAAACCTTCGCAAGGTTAAGTGTACAAAAAAATCCCTTCAAACACAACCGCATTTAGCTGCGTGTAACCTGCGCCGCGCTTCGGAAGCACATCGCTGCTTACCTAAAACTGAACTTTGACGCCTCTCCGGGAGGTATGGAGAATCTTCGGGGGCGCGTCATAGATATCCAATTCCCGGTAAATTTCCAGAACTTTTTCCCGGTTATGGGCAATGATATTGATTTTTTCTCCCGGGTCGAGGGCCAAATTGTAGAACTCCTCCCGCGGTCCTTCCCCGTCGCGGATGAACAGGTATTTATAATCCCCTTTCAATACCCCGATACTCAAAAAAATGCGGTACTGGGTTACCTCGTTGTTATTGAGCATGTAAATGGAGCGATCGGGATCCAGCGGGGAGAGCAGGCTGGCGCCGGGAAGATTTTGGGTGATCTCTTCCGGCAGGTTTTGCAGGTTCAGAAGGTCGATGAGGGTCGGAACCAAGTCCAAATTTGAAACATTCTTTTCCGTATTTTCACGCAGGTGGGCAATCTTGTCGCCATAATATGCCTGGATTTGCCCGGGAACATACATCCATAAGGGAATGCCGCTTTCTTCCTCGTAATAGGTTCGCAAATGCCCATAATAGCCGTGCTCGTTGAACGCTTCCCCGTGATCGGAAGTGAAAATCACCACGGTGTTTTCCAGGAAGCCTTCCTCTTTCAGGGTTTGAAAAATCTTCGCTATCACCGAATCGAGATAGCCGATGGACTGGTGGTAGCGTTTCAACAGGTTGAACGTTTTTTTAGGGGCAAAGTAGGGATAATGGTTTGCGTAAGTTTGCAACACCCCTAAAAACCGCTCCCCCTCTAACCGCGCGGCAAACGCTTTCCACTGCTCGGCCACAAAACGGTCATCAGTGCCGATATCGTGCACCCGCGGCGCTTCCGCCGCGTCTTTATTCCACAGAAAATCGATGTTTGGAGTATTGAAAAATTGCCCGATATTCCGCCATTCCAGGGTCTGCGAGGAAATAAAAAAGGTGCGATAATCCAGGCATTTTCCGTAATCGAACAGGAGCGGCATTCGGTGGAGCGTCTCCCCGGGTTGGAAAGGCGACACCCCGGTCGCCAGCGAAGGGACCGAGAGCATGGTGAAGGTGGAATTGGAATACGCTCTTTTGAACACGAACACCTCTTCCGGGTGTTCGCGGATGAAGCGGCTTATAAACGGGGTGGTGTCCTCCGGGTAGCCAAATGGGTGCAAGCTGGCCCGGCGAAGGCTCTCGTTCAAAATAACTAAGATATTGAGGGGAACGGCCGCTTCCGCCCGGGGCAGGGAAATCCGCCGGGATTCCCGCAGCCCGCCGCCCTCCACCTGCTTTTTCAGGATAAGATTATTGACCACTAAATGGCTGCTGAGGAAAATGGTGTTCAAGTCCGGCATGGCGGCCTGGTCGTACACCCGCACCGCTTTAAGTATCCCGGCGCTGCTTATTGCGAACAGCAAAAGACCGGCGCCGAGTTGGCGGAGCGAGAGCGCGAAACCGGAAAAATTTTTGACCTGCCGAATCCACAAGCCGGATAGCCCCACAGTGAGCAACGCCAGGGCGCTGAAATGCCAGGCTGTTACCGTGCCGGTGACGCCGGAATAAAAATCTTTCGGTTCCTGGAGGATGAATTCTCCCACAAAATAGTTCGGGATACCGCGGAAATACTGGTAGAATCCGTATGAAATGATTAAAGCACATATCTCGGCCAGAAAAACCAGCAGCACCGCAAGGGCGGTAATGGCGCGGCCGGATTTGAAGAGCAAGACCCCCAGGTGGAAAAACAGGAACCAGAATAGCAGCCCCACGGCTGCGCTGAAGAGGTAAACGGCCCATTCCGGCAAACTCCACTGCACAAAGACTTTCCCCCGCACCGCCGCATCAACCAGCAGCACCGCGAGGGGAATTCCCCAAATTACCGGGGAGAGCCATTCCTTGGGGATTTTCAAGATATTCGTCCCTTCGTCAAGTGAATTATCAGGTAAACATTACCATTTTGAAAAGATTTGTCAAGAGGTTTTTTACGATTCCGGCGAATTTGCGGGTGCGGCGCATCCGGCAGTCGCGCCGGAAACTTCGGATTTTTTCCGGGCGTGAGAACGCCTTTCCCCACAAATTTTCCTCCTTTTCCCTATTGCGAATGATTCCCTCAACTCGTAAACTCTGGTGTGCCTTTCAAGGCGAGGTCGAACATCCACAATTAACCTCTATATTCAGGGGAGAAGAACATGGAACTCAAAAACTATCAAAACGTGCATCAAATGCTCAAAGAGACGGTGGACCGCAACGCCCACCGGACAGCCTATCAATGGTTCCCGGAAGCGGGGCGGCTGGAAGGCGTTACCTGGGGCCGGCTTTACGAACAGCTTAGACAGGCTGCCAAAAGCCTGATCGCCCTGGGAATCAAAAAAGACGACAAGGTGAACATCCTCAGTTACACCTGTTACCCCTGGATTCTGTGCGATTTTGCCGCCATGAGTATCGGGGGCAGCACGGTCGGGATTTACCACACCTTGCTGCCGAAGGATATTGCTTATATCGTCAACCATTGCGACGCGGTGGTGCTCTTTGTAGAAGATGAGGCCCAGCTTCAAAAAGTTCTGGAAATCCGTAAACAGATCCCCCACATCCGCAAGGTGGTGCTCTTCCGCGGTGATTACGCCGGCGATGAATGGATAATTTCCTTCGACAAATTCCTGGAATTAGGGAAAGAACTGCCCGACAGCGAGTTCGAGCAGCGCGCCAAAGAGGTAGGCCCGTACGACGTTGCCGGCATCGTCTATACCTCCGGAACCACCGGCATTCCCAAGGGCGCCATGCTCACCCACGATAATATCACTTTCACCGCCCAATCCGCCCGGATCAGCTTAGACGTGCGCGAGAATGAAGAGACCTTCCTGTTCCTCCCCCTGGCGCACGTATTTGCCCGCATCTGCGTTTACGCTACCCTGCTGGTCGGCGCTCCCACCACCATTACCCGCAGCATGGATACTATTGTGGATGATATTAAGATCGCCAAACCGCACTGGTTTGCCAGCGTGCCGCGGGTGTACGAGAAGGTGTACGCCAAAGTGCTGGGCGGGGCGGAGGCCAAAGGCGGTTTGGCGTTGAAAATTTTCCAATGGGCCTGTAAGGTGGGCGACGAGGTCAGCGATCTGAAATTGAGCAAAAAATCGATTCCGCTGCTCCTGGGGATAGAGTATGCCCTGGCGACCAAATTAGTATTCAGCAAGATTCAAGCCGCGCTGGGGGGGCGGGTGCGCTGGTGCGTCAGCGGGGCGGCTCCGCTCAGCCCGCAGATCGGCAAATTCTTCCACGCCGCCGGCATACTGATTGTGGAGGGCATCGGGATGACCGAGAATACCTCTTTCACCAATGTGAACCGCTATGAAAACTACCGTTTCGGCTGGGTAGGGCTTCCCGGGCCGGAGATCGAACAGAAAATCGGCGAGGACGGGGAAATTCTCTACCGCGGGCGCAACGTCATGAAAGGCTACTATAAGATGCCCCAGGAGACTGCCGAGGTGCTCACCCCGGACGGCTGGCTGCACACCGGCGACTTAGGAGAGATCGACGCGGAGAATTTCCTGCGAGTAACCGGGCGCAAGAAGGACCTGATCATCACCTCGGGCGGAAAAAACATCGCTCCCTCCGCCATCGAAGGAACTTTGGCCACTTCCAAATATATCAACCAGGCCTGCGTCATCGGCGACCGCCAGAAGTACCTCACCGCGCTGGTCACCCTGGATGCGGACAACGTGAAAGAGTACGCCCGGGCCAGCAATATCGCCTTCGACACCCTGGAAGACTTGATGAAGAATCCCCAAATTCAACAGTTGATCAACTCGGTAGTAGCCGAGAAGAATAAAGAATTCGCCTCCTATGAGTCGGTGAAAAAAGTGACCATCGTGCCGGAATTTACCATTGACAACGGGATGCTCACTCCCACCATGAAGGTAAAACGGAACGTGGTGGCGGAGGTGTACAAATCGAAAATTGCGGAGATGTATCCTGCCGAGGAGTGATTGCTGAGCGGCAGGCGACTCCTCTTTTGAGCCGGGAAAACACAAAGCTACATTCAGTGCGGCGGTAGTTTCTCCCGTCGTAAGGGAATCTGCGTATAATTCTGCCATAGGTGGGATTATACGCATTACTCTGCGTAAAATTACCCGCAGGTTAATTCGGGGCCAGATTTTTCATTACAAAAACTCACATTCTCATCAAAATAAGGCTTGAATTTGTCTGCGAACGCTCTAAATTTAGAGTGTAACTTAAATCAAATTATGGTGGCGCCAAATGGTTCAAATTACCTTCGAAGACGATAAGGCTATTTTAAAATTCCCGAAGCAGCTCATGTCTTCTGCTTATGTCCAGGAATTTCTGGAACGATTGCGTATAGAGGCAATCATGGAGAAAAGCCAGTTAACAGAAGAACAAGCCTGGGAACTATCCGAGAAAATTAAGCAGGATTGGTGGCAAAAGAACAAGAAAAAATTCCTCAAAGGGATTAAGGGTTGAAAGCCGTCATTGTCGATACCAACATTCTATTCTCTGCTTTATTGGGAAAAAGTAAAAAATTCAGAGATGCCCTGTTAACAGAAAGAAATGCCATTTTCTATTCGTGTAAGTTTGTGATCGTCGAATTATTCAAACACAAGGAAAAGATTCAGAAATATTCTTTGTTAGAAGAAGATGAGATTCTAGAGCTTCTCTACGGTTTTCTGAAAAGAATAAACTTTTTTGATGAGGATTCTGTGACCGACGAAAGTCGGCAAAAAGCCTATGATCTGTGTAAAGATATCGACGAGAAAGATA
>WYBG01000239.1 GCA_011526015.1 Deltaproteobacteria bacterium
TCAAGATGCTGATACTGATTCACACTCTCCGGGTCGAAATTGCCTTCAAAAAATCAGTAGAAATATCATCGGGGAATGACTGCGGCATCTGCGCACCTGAAGGTTTTTCGAAAAAGATAAAAAAAAAACCCAAATTCAACAAGGCGAAAATTGAAGTGAATAAAAAATTGATCAACCCCTGCAAACCCTTTCCACTATGCAAATTTTTGCGCGAAAAAAATCTATTCGTCAGGGCTGACGATCCGGCAGGCGCGCCGGAAACATGGGGAAGGGTGAGGCGCGAGCTTATTTTGCCGGTATGGCTCAGGCGGTTTTTCCTAACGCTAATTTCAATTCCCCGGGGAGAACTTCCATGGTAAGCAAGGTATTGTCAGGGTGAGGATCGCCGTCGGTGTGAATGGGGCCCTCGTGTGTCCGGCGGATTACCGCTTTGGCGACCTGGTAAATTTCCATTTCCGGCAGTTGGTCGATCCGCCCGTCGAACAGTTTGGGAAGGTTTACGAGCGCCCGGCCAAGCGTTAGCGGGCTGAGGATGCACAGGTCGATCAGCCCGTCGTCCGGGCGGGCGTTGGGGGCGATGGTGGCGTTGATGCCGAATTCCGGCAGGTTGGCGAAGCTGAGCAACAGGGGAGTGCGGCGGATTTCCTGACCATCCAGGAAAATATCTATGGGTTGGGGTTGATAACGGAAGAATTCTTTTACCCCGATCACAAAATAGGGAAAAAATCCCCGCATTTTGGAATAATGGAAACGGTCGCTGATGACGGCGTCCAACCCCAGCCCGGCAACGTTGAAAAAGTAGTAGTCGTTGATTTTTCCCGCGTCGATTTGCCGGAAGACCGGCTCCCGCAAGGCGGCGATGGCGGTTCGGTGATCCAGGGGAATGCCCATGTTGCGGGCAAAGCCGTTCCCGGAGCCCGCGGGAATGACGCCCAGGGCGGTGGAGGTTCCGATCAACCCCCGGGCGACTTCGTTGATCGTACCGTCGCCGCCGGCGGCCACCACCATGTCCACCCCGCGGGCGGCGGCTTCCCGGGCCAAGTCGGTACCATTCCCCCGCTGGCTGGTTTTCACAATCTGGTATTCGATGCCGCTGTCCCGCCACAGTGTTTCGATCCACTGCACGATTTTATCGGGATCGCGGTTGATCCCGGAAATCGGGTTGACGACAAAGAGAACTTTTTTGAGCATAACAAACGCCTGAAATGAACTGAATGGTTAAATTGTTAAATTGCTA
This sequence comes from Deltaproteobacteria bacterium, assembly GCA_011526015.1. Taxonomy (GTDB): domain Bacteria; phylum Calditrichota; class Calditrichia; order RBG-13-44-9; family J075; genus JABWBP01. Next base: position 1,238 of record WYBG01000239.1, read on the forward strand.
TTTACCCATCTAACCATTCGACCATCACCCGCTCCGCCAGCGCAGAAAGGTCTTCTTCCCCCCCGGTCTCGATCCAATGCACGTTTTCTTCCCCCCGGAACCAGGTCATTTGCCGCTTGGCGTAGCGCCGGGTATTGCGTTTCACTAACTCTTTGCAGGTGAACAGGTCGATCTCGCCGCGCAAGCAGGCAATCACTTCTTTGTAACCGACCGAGTTCAGGGCGTTCAATTCCGGGGAATAACCCCGCTCCAGGATGCCCCGCACCTCCGCCACCAATCCCTGCTCGAACATCTCTTCCACCCGCCGGTTCAGCCGGGCGTAAAGGGTTTTGCGCTCCGGGGCCAGGCCGATTTTCAGGACGGTGAAAGGGGCGGGGTCGGGGCTGGCTTTTTGAATTTGGCTCATGGGTGTGCCGGAAGCGTAATACACTTCTAAAAAGCGGATCACCCGCCGGGTGTTGCGGGGATGGATTTTTTCCGCCGCCGCCGGATCGACCCGTTGCAGCTCCGCGTAAAGCGGCTCGATTCCCTCCCGCTCCAGGCGCCGTTCCAATTCCGCCCGGATCGCCGGGTCTTTTACGTCTTCTTTGAAAAAACCCTCCAAAAGCGCCCGAATATAAAGCCCCGATCCCCCTACCACCAACGGAAATTTTTTGCGCTGAAAAATCTGCTCGATAACCCCCCGCGCGGCCCGGGCGTATTCCCCGGCGCTGTAATTCTGGCCGGGGTTCAAAATATCAATGAAATGATGGGGAATCTTTCGCTGCAACGTCTCTGTGGGCTTGGCAGTGCCGATATCCATGAACCGGTAGATTTGCCGGGAATCCGCGGAGACGACTTCCGCGGGAATTTTCCCCGCAATCGCTTCCGAAAGCGCGGTTTTCCCCGAACCGGTGGGGCCGAGAATTACGAGGGCGGTGCGTTTTGCGGTCATTTGCTTCGCGTCATTTGCTTCGCGTCATTAGGGCTGCGCCCGTCATTTGTGGTCATTTGGCGTGGTCGCTATGTCATCGCCCTGCCATTCATCAGAATGAATGACGCCGCAGGCAAATGACGGGCGAAGCCCAACTGACCCCGCTCCGAAGGAGCCCCTTTGGGGCAGGCAACCGACAACCAATGACGCCAAAGGCAAATGACGGCGTAGCCAACTGACCGGCGCAGCCAATCAAATGCGTTTGAATTTCCGGTCCAGTTCTTCCAGCTCGAGGGTAACGATTACCGGGCGGCCGTGAGGGCAGAAATAGGGTTCTTTGGTGGCAAAAAGCTGGTTGACCAGGGAACTCATCGCCTCCACGCCCAGCTTTTCGCCGGATTTGATGGCGTTCTTACAGGCAAAAGCGGCGGCGATTTTCTCGTGCGCGGCCATTTTTCTCCCTTCGTTTTCCCGGTAAAAATCGATGATTTCTATTAAAATCCGCGCCTCTTTCCCCACCTTCACGCCCACCGGGATGGCTTCGATCATCACCGTACGCCCGCTCAACTCGGTAATCCCGAAACCGATCTTGTGCAGCCACTCTTTGATGTCGCTGTAAACCAGGTAATCTTCCAGGGCCAGTTCCAGGGTCTGGGGAAACAGCAGTTGCTGGGAGGGCACGTTTCGCTCATTATTCAGATAGCGCAGAATTTCTTCATAGAGAATGCGCTCGTGGGCGACGTGCTGGTCGATGATCACCAGCCCGCTTTTGATCTGGGAAATAATGTAGCGGTTGTGCACCTGCCAGAAGATCGCCTGGGAGGTTTGCGGGAGATGATCCGCCCCGTCCCGGCTCTTCTCTTGCGGGGGAACGGAGGGGGGAAGCGATTCGTAGCGGAAGGCCATCTGGGCGGTATCCCCGGGCGATTTCGCCGCGCTTTCAACGGCGCCGGCCTGCGCAGGCCGATTGGGAGCGTGCTCTTGCAGCTCAAACGGTTCACTGCCGGGCAGCGGGGGCCGGGCGAAGGTTTCCCCTCGGGAGAATTGGCGCCGGAGCTCTTTCCGCTGCGCTTCCAGCGCGTGTTCCCCCTCAGCGTCGCCGCGCAGGGTAAAACCGGGAATGATCTGCTTCGACTGGATGGCCTTGCGCACCGCGGAGAGGAAAAGGTGGTAAATCACCCGCTCGTTGGCAAAGCGCACCTCCATTTTGGTGGGATGCACGTTCACGTCCACTAACTGGGGAGGAATGTGCAGGAACATGATGAACTGGGGATAACGGGAGCGCTCGATCAAATTGCCGTAGCCCTGGAAAATAGCGTGGGCGAGGTTGCGATTGATGATGGCGCGGCGGTTCAAATAAATAAACTGGTTGGCGCTGTTGCCCCGGGCCTGGTCCGGGCGGCAGACGTAGCCCTCCAGCACCATCTCGTTCAGCTCCTCGCGCACGTAGGCCAGGCCGTCATAAAATTTCTGGTCGAATACCCGGATGATGCGCTCGTCCTGGCTGGCCGGGGGCAGGTTCAACAACTCTTCCCCGTTATAGATGAAGCTGAAATGGATTTCCGGGTAGGCAAGGAAAAACCGTTTCAACTCTTTGAGGATGTGGTTCAATTCCGTGGTATCCGCGCGCAGGAAATTCCGCCGCGCCGGGGTGTTATAGAACAGATTCTTCACCGTGATGGTGGTGCCGGGTTTGAGGGCCAGTTTTTCCCTCCCGGCAATGGTTCCACCTTCCAGCTTCAGCAGGACGCCCACCTCGCTGCCGCGGGGACAGGTTTTCACTTCCAGGCGGGAGACCGAGGCGATGCTGGGCAAAGCTTCCCCGCGGAAGCCCAGGGTAAGAATGCGGTCGAGGTCGCGCGTCTCGGCAATTTTGCTGGTGGCGTGGCGCTCGAAGGCTAACTCCGCGTCTTCCTCGTCCATCCCCACCCCGTTGTCGATCACCTGGATGAGCTCCTTGCCGGCCTGGGCGACCACCACGGTGATCTGGCCGGCCTCGGCGTCGATGGCGTTTTCCACCAGCTCTTTCACCACCGAGGCGGGGCGGTCCACCACTTCCCCGGCGGCGATTTTATTGGCAATATTGGGCGGCAGAACTTTGATCTTCGGCATAACCTGGCAAAAGCCCCTTTTGAAATATTCAACGGCGCAATATAACCAGGCAGCGAAGGGCTATCAAGCGCCAAGAAGCAAATTCCGGGAACCACCCTGTTCGTCGCCTGGTTCGACCGAGGCGTTTATTCCCCTGCGAGACTTTTTTGTTTGAAAGCTCCCCGTGACGCTGTAAGTTGTCCCGGCTATGGAAACTCTGGAAAATCAACAAGCGCGGGTAATTCTGAAAAAAGGGCGCGCCAAATCGGCGCTCAACCGCCACCCCTGGATTTTCTCCGGCGCAATCGAGCAGGTGGAAGGCGGGTGTGAGAGGGGAGAGATCGTTTCGGTATATTCCGCGGAGAAGCGGCTGCTGGGCAAGGGGTTCTTCAACCCCCGCTCGCAGATCCGGGTGCGCCTGCTCAGCTTTGAAGACGAGCCGGTTGGCCGGGAATTCTTCCACCGGAGAATCCGGCAGGCGCTGGAACTCCGGGAAAAACTCATTCCCGCGCACACTACCGCCTGCCGGCTGGTGCATTCGGAAGGCGATTTTCTCCCCGGCCTGGTGGTAGATCGCTACGGAGACGTTCTGGCGGCGCAGTGCAGTTCCCTGGGCATGGCGAAATTGAAGCCGCTTATGGTAGAGATTCTGAAAGAGTTATTGCACCCCGCGGCAATTTTCGAGCGCAGCGAAGGATCGGCCTTGCGGGAAGAAGGGTTAGCGCCTCTAAAACAACCGCTCTTTGGCGAGCCGCCGGGAGTGGTGGAAATTCTCGAAAACAACCTCCGTTTCCGGGTGGACGTGTTGGAAGGCCAGAAAACCGGGTTTTACTTAGACCAGCGGGACAATCGCCGGCTGATTGGGGATCTGGCCGCGGACGGCCAGGCGCTGCTGAACTGTTTTTCCTACAGCGGGGGATTCAGCGTGTACGCTGCCCTGCGGGGCGCAGCGACCACTTCCGTGGACGCCAGCGAACCGGCGCTCTCCCTGGCAAAAGAGAATTTCGCTTTGAACGGGTTAATCCCGCGAGATCACCGCTTCGTCCCCGGCAACGTTTTTGAGTTCTTGCGCGAACCGTCCGAATCCTACGACATTATCATCCTCGATCCCCCGGCGTTTGTGAAACACAAAAAAGACCTGGAAAAAGCCGCGCGGGGCTATAAAGACATCAATCGCCTGGCCATCAAGCAGGTAAAAAGCGGCGGGCTGCTGCTCACCTGCTCCTGTTCCCACTTCGTCAATTGGGATTTATTCCGCAAAATCGTCTTCGCCGCGGCGCAAGAAGCGGGGCGCAACGTACAAATCCTCGCCCAGCCCGGCCAGCCGCCCGATCACCCGGTGAATATCTTCCATCCCGAAGGGGAGTATCTGAAGACCCTGTTGCTGCGGGTGTTCGATTAACGGACGCATGGAGCAAAGCGCAGGGCGCAGGGTTAAGCGA
>WYBG01000240.1 GCA_011526015.1 Deltaproteobacteria bacterium
GAATACGACTGCGCCTTCTTCGACAAGCGCCCCAAGTTCGCGCACTACTTCCCCGATTACCTGATCATCAACAACATCGAATTCGACCACGCCGATATTTACCCCAACTTAGAGACGATCCAGGACGTGTTCCGCAAGCTGCTGCGCATTGTGCCGGGACAGGGATTGGTGGTCGCCAACGCGGAAAGCGCCGCGGTTCGTGAAGTCATTCAACCGGCGTATTCGCGCTTGCAGCGCTTCGGGAGCGCGCCGGAAAACGAGTGGTCTTACTGCATTTTGGAAAAAACCGCGCAGGAAACCCGTTTTGAAATCCGGGAAAAGGGAAAATCCGCGGGAGAATTCCGCTTTCCCTTCCCCGGGGAGTACCAGTTGGAGAACGCCTTAGCCGCCGCCGCGGTGGCGCGCGATTTGGGCGTCGGCTGGGAAACCATCGGGGAGGCGCTGGCTACTTTCCGGGGCGTGAAACGCCGCCTGGAATACTGGGGGCGGCTGCACGGCGCGGAGGTGTACGACGACTTCGCGCACCATCCCACCGCCATCCGGGTTACGCTAAGGGCGATGAAGGAGAAATTACCCGCCAGCCGACTGGTGGCGCTGTTCGAGCCGCGCACCAACACCACGGTGCGCAAGGTCTTTCAGAAGGAGCTTTGCGAAGCCCTGGCCATCGCCGATGTGGTCATCCTCACTCCCATCTTCCGCTTAGAGCGCCTGCCCGAAGGGGAGCGCCTCTCCCTGGAAAAACTGCTCCTGGACCTGCGCGGGCAGGGCAAAACCGTTTTTGCCCTGAGCGACTACGCCGGGATTGCGCCAACCCTGGAGCAGACCCTCCGGGAAGGAGACGTTTTAGTGCTGCTAACCAACGGCAGCCTGGGAGGGGAATATCAGCGGTTGCGCGGGGCGCTGGAAACGGCGGGGCAAGCGTAGAAGACCTCAAAGGTTTCTAAAACCTTTGAGGTCTTTAAGCACTCCGGGTAGTTCTATTCCGCGGGGCTGCGCGGGGGAAGCCGGCGGTGGCGCAGCGCCCATTTGAGCTGCGGGTAGGCGGCCTGGTAGCGGCCTTGCGGGTAGGTTTCGATCAGGTTGGGCAGGAACATCTCCAACTCATCCCACATCTGTAACTCCATGTAGCCGCGGCAGAGGAAAAAGGCCAGGGTTTCCTTGTCGTAAAAATCCGCGTCGAGGTGCAGGATTTTGTCGCACACGTCTAAAAGGGCGGGGTACTCTTTACGTTCGTAAAACAGGTGCGCCAGCCCGAAATAGCCGGGCGCCTGGTTCTTGAGATCCGGCGCTTTTTCAACGTATTCCCGGAACAGCTTCTCCGCCCCGCCGGGGTCGCCCTCGAAAAATGCGATGAATCCTAAGTAATAGAGGCTAGTTTGCAAGTATTCCCGATCCCCCCCGGGGGATTCCCCCGCGCCGAAGAGTTGCCGGGCTTTGAGCAACGGCGCTTTGGCTTCCGCCAGGCGGCGCTGTGCGAAGCATATTTTCCCCAACTCGAAATAGGTATAGCGTTTCAGCGCTTCATCCACCTCCTGCGCCAGGGCGTCTTGCAGAAAAGCGATGGCTTTTTCGGGGTCGCCGGAAAATTCATGGGAAAACCCGCTCAGGCGCAGACAATCGAAGCGCTGGGTGGGGTTGAGCCGGGGGCTTTGCAGCGCCTTCGCGAAGTAGCGGATCGCGTCGGGGTACTCCTGCAAGAGGTAGTGGCTCCAACCGATCTCGATCTGGATCACCGGCAAATTTTCCGGGTCGTCTTGAATGTGCCGCTCCACCCACTGGTAGCGCGCCAGCGCCAGCCGGTATTCCTGCTTTGCAAACGCGGCCTGGGCTTCTTCCAGGGTTCTCACCAGTTCTTCCGGGGTCGGGGAATTCATAAATTTTCCTTGATATATTTTCTAAGTTATATGTACTATGTTCGCGGCTGTCGCCGGCGCGTTATCGAGTTGTACGCGCCCAATGTACGGCCAACCGGCGCTGAAAAAGGAGTGCAAAATTTATTTTGCACAAAAAAGGAGTGCTCCGCAGGAGCGTTTACCCCTTTGGGGCTTTGCCGCAATGCACTGGCGGCTGGCCCTGCGCTTCGAACTCATCGAAATCCACGCAACCCAAACCCGCAACCTCCAGGAGGTCTTATGATTGTAGTTCAACCGATTACCATGCTCTCCGAAGAAGAACAGATGTTCCGCGACGCGGTAAGCGATTTTGCCCGGGAACAGATTGCACCTTACGTGAAAGAGATGGACGCTAAAGGAGAATTCCGCAAGGATATTATTCCCCAATTTTTTGAGCTGGGATTGATGGGCATCGAAGTGCCGGAAACCTACGGCGGCACCGGGGGCAGTTTTTTTATGGGCATTTTAGCGATCGAGGCGCTGGCGCAGGTGGACGCCTCCGCGGCCATCTACGTGGACGTACAAAATACCTTAGTGAACAACGCTTTCATGAAATGGGGCAACGAGGCGATCAAACAAAAATACCTGCCCCAACTGGCCACGAAGAAACTGGGCGCGTACGCCCTCTCCGAACCCGGCTCCGGCAGCGACGCTTTCGGCCTCAAAACCCGGGCGGAGGAAAAGAGCGATCATTTCCTGCTCAACGGCGCGAAACTGTGGATCACCAACGCCGGGGAAGCGGATATTTTCATCGTCTTCGCCAACCTGAACCCGGAATTGGGCTACAAGGGCATTACCGCGTTTGTCATCGAGCGGGGATTTCCGGGCTTCACCGTGGGCAAAAAAGAGGACAAATTAGGCATCCGCGCCAGCAGCACCTGCGAGCTGATCTTGCAGGATTGCATGGTGCCGAAGGAGAACGTGTTAGGCGAGATCGGCAAGGGCTACAAGGTGGCTATCGAGACCCTCAACGAGGGGCGCATCGGCATCGGGGCGCAGATGTTAGGGGTGATGCAGGGGGCGATGGACGCGGGCATCCAGTACGCCCTGGAGCGCAGCCAGTTCGGCAAAGCGATTGCCCAGTTCCAGGGCATCCAGTTCCAGATCGCCGAGGCGGCCACCCTGTTGGAAGCCTCCCGCACCCTGGTTTACAACGCCGCCCGCCTGAAGGACGCCGGGCAGAGTTTTATGAAAGAAGCGGCCATGGCCAAACTTTTTTCCTCCGTGAACGCCGAGAAAGTGACCTCCCGGATGCTGGAAATCTTCGGCGGCTACGGCTACACCAAAGATTACCCGGTGGAGAAATTCTACCGCGACGCCAAAATCGGCCTGATCTACGAAGGCACCTCCAACATGCAGTTGGAAACCATCGCGAAGTATCTGCTGTTCAAGCGCTGAAATGGTGTTTGGGTGGGGAGGGGCAGCGGGGGTAATGCGTATTTCGTATTGCGTAATGCGTAAAAAACGGAATACGCAATACGCATTACGCACTACGTTCCCCGTTTTTGAAAACCGGTTCAGGAATCTTTGACCTGCAATACATCCCGCGGAATTGTTTTTCTCATTTTGGTTTCCGGTTTTTTCTATTTCCGGAATTCACATCAAATTGAGAGGAACAAGGTGTCGCAAAATCATATCAACGTCGGGATCGAAGCGCTCCTGGAGCAGATTGAAGACGCGGTGAATGAGTTGAATGAGGAGGGTGCAAAAGCGTTTCAGCAAGGCGACTACAACCGGGCGCGGGGATTTTTGCGCGACGCGGAACGGGTTTCCGATTTCCGCTCCAAAGTGAAAGGGCTGCAAAAAGAGTGGTCGGACCTGTTCTACCGTCCCCGCAACCTGCCCGCCGCTGCGGAAAAGGAACCGCCAAACCTGGCGCAGCATTTTCGCGGCCTGCGCACTCCGGAAGAAGCGTTTCGCCGGCCGCTGCTGGAAAGCCTTCAGGAGTTAGGCGGCTTCGCTACCCTGGCCAAACTCCTGGAAACCACGGGCTTGAAAGTAAAGAATACCCTGAACGACTACGACCGCCAGCCCCTGCCCTCTTCGCCGGCGGCGCCCCGCTGGCATAACACCGTGCGCTGGTGTTTATGCACCCTATCCGGCGAAGAATTGGCCAGAAACGATTCTTCCCGAGGCATATGGGAAATTCTGGAAAAAGGTCGGCTGGCGCTCAAAAACCCGCTAAACAACGCTCCCGGCGGCAAAGAGACGCTCAATGCCGGGCATGCTGCCCCGCCCATCCCCGAATTTCAGGAAAAAGAGAAAACCGTTAAACGCTTTGCGTGAATGGGGATTTGCAGTCGCTCACATGGAACGCGGATGACGCAGCTTGCCCCTTTGGGGATTTGCACAGATTTTTTTAACAAATTTTAGTAACTATTCAGGCATTTTGCCACATGGTTCGATAAACTCACCATGCAAAGGCCACAGAGATCACAGAGACATAGGGAAATTTGTTAAACAAACCCGTTTTGTAGAAAAAAAATTATGTGTCGGGATAACAGTTTTAAGTGCTCTAAATTCTTCCTCTGCGACCTCTGTGGCCTCTGTGGCTGAATAGTAACAAATTTCATCAATTTATCCGTGAAAATTAGTATCATCCGTGTCATCAGCGTTCTATTTTTTAGCTTTAGATCGCTACAAGAGATTTTTCAAACACCCCCTGAGAATTTATCCCCGAATTTTTCAGCCACAGAGCCAAACAGCACAGATTAAATCACCGCAGGGGAAAACCCGTTTTCCCCGCCATTTACTTCAGCAGCACCATCCGCCGCACCGTGCGATAATCGCCCGCTTCCATGCGGTAGAGGTACACCCCGCTGGCGAGGGCCTGGCCCTGTTCGTTCAGGCCGTTCCATACCGCTTCATAATAGCCCGCCTCCAACCGTTCATTGATTAGCGTGCGCACTTTTTGGCCTAATACGTTATACACGGTCAGCGTAACGGCCTGCGCGGAAGGCAGTTGGAATTTGATCCGGGTACTGGGATTGAATGGATTGGGATAGTTTTGCTGCAAAGCAAATTCCCGGGGTATTTCCCCCCCGGCCAGCGGCTCGATTCCCACCAGGGGAATCACCGTCACGATAATATCTTCCGCTGCGGATGCGTTTCCCGGGTCGGTCACGGTAATCTCCAGCAGCGCATCGCCCCCAAAATTGCCCAGTGCCAGCAGCGCCAGGGCGCCGTTGAGGGGGTTGAAGCTGTAGATCAGGGAATCGCTGGAGACCGCAAAGGTAAAGCTCAGCAGGGAGTCGGGCGTTTCCACGTCTTCCACGAAATCCCACAGGCTCAGGGTCGCGGAAGTATCGGCGGTGAAGGAGAGGGAATCCGGCAGCCCGCTGAACACCGGGGGATCGTTTACCGCCAGCACGTCGAAGACCACGGTATCGAGGTCGCAGGCGCCGGCGGGATCGCAGACCGAAAAGCGGATCAACTGCCCGGAGAAGCTGAAATTCGGCGCGGGAATAAAGGAAATTTCATTGCTGAACGGATCGTGCAGCACCTGGATGCTGTCGCTGGCAGGGGGATTGCTCAGCAAATCCACCTGCCACGCCAGAGCGGGGAGGGGATCATCGATGTCCGCCGCCAAAGTATCCAGGTCGAATGAGAGGGTATCGTCTTCCGGAATCGTGTAAACGGGGGCTAAGTTGATTATCGCCGGGGGATCGTTCACCGGGGCGATGGTGACCGCAAAGGTGTCGCTGATGCTGAACACCCCGTCGTCCGCGCTGACGATGGCGGTTCCATTACCGAAATAGTTCAGGGTTGCATCCACCCACAAGCTGTCGTTCTGAATCAGCACCTGGATATCCGGGTTATCCGACTGCGCCGTGAAAACAAAAGCGCTGCCCGGATCGGGATCGAAAAACACGGTATTGAGGTCGGCGAC
>WYBG01000241.1 GCA_011526015.1 Deltaproteobacteria bacterium
AAAATATTTGCAAGACCAGGTCAGCTACTCCACCATCACCGTGGAGTGGCACGAACCCTATCCCCTGGTAGCCGGGCGGCACGGGCGGGGTTTCTGGGGAATGGTCCTGCGGGGATTCGAAGAGGGCATCGAAGGATTTGCCGGGGCGTTGAGCGGGTTGATAACCTTCCTGATTGCCGGTTTCCCCATCTACGGATTTATGATTTTGGTGATCTGGCTGGCGGTCTGGGCGAGCCGGCGGGGCTTTCTCAAATTCCGCAAAGCGCGCCCGGTCGGTTTCAAGCCGGGAGAGCAGCCGACCAAGAACAAATCCTGAAACTCACTTTTACGCAATACGCAGTTCGTATTTCGCATTGCGTATTGCGTGGTGTGAAGCAGCATCCAAATATTAACGGGCAATGACGAATATGCTCAAGCTTAGCAACGTCCTGAAACGGAAGAAAAAAAGAACTCCCTGGGGCCGGCTCTTGTCCGCGGTTTTCGTTTCCCTCGTCTTCATCATTCCATTTCTGAAGTGGCATGAGTGGGTAGCCTACCTGGGCCTGGACAGCAAGGCGCAATCCATGCTGTTTGCTTATTACACCCTGGGAATCATTATTTGCCTTTCCCTGGCTTATGTGTTGAATGCCCTGATCGATATTGTTGTCTGGCAGGGATATTTTGAAAAGCGCCTGGACCAGCGCGTGCCCATGCTCCTGAGAACCATCACCTCTGCGGTAATCCTGCTGGCCGCGGTCGCCGGGATCATCGGGCTGGTATTCGAAAAGTCGTTTACCTTCATCCTGGCTACCGCTGGCGGGTTAAGCTTTGTGATCGGTTTTGCGGTAAAGGACATGTTCACGGATTTCTTCGCCGGCATCGCCCTGAACCTGGAGCGCCCCTTCAAGGTAGGCGATATTCTGCGCCTCAATAGCGGCGACGAGGGCGCGGTGGTGGAGATGAACTGGCGCTCCACCCATATCCGTACCTTCAGCAACCAGGTAATCATCGTTCCCAACAGCCTTATGAGCTCTACGATTTTGACCAATTATTACAAAGCCGGCTCCTATTTCCGGAACAGTTTTGAATTCTACCTGGATTTTACGGTGCCGCCGGAGCGGGCCCTGCGCATCCTGAACGCCGCGGTAAAGACCATTGCAGTGCCCCTGGAGGCGGATGACGAGTATCCGAATCCTTTCGCGGGGAGAGAATTAGAATCGGATGCCCAGGCAGTGGCGATTACCGAATTCGGGATCCGCTACCGGGTGCGTTTTTGGGTTCCGAATTTCGTGGCCTTGAACCCCACCCGCAATAAAATGATCGGGGTGATCATGGAGCAATTGAAAATGGCCGGCATTACCCCGGTGTTCCTGAAGCAGGATTTCATGGCCGTGGAGCCGGAAGCGCCGGGCATCGACGAGGCGGCGCAAAAGCTGGCCCTGCTGGGCAAAATCGATTTCTTCGAATCCCTGCAAGAGGCGGAACGGCGGGCGTTGATCGACAAGCTGAAACCGCGCTTTTTCCCCGCCGAGTCGGCTATCGTCAACCAGGGAGACGCGGGAGATTCCATGTACATCATCTCCGAAGGGCTGGTGTACGTGTACGTCTATTTCCCGGAACAGTCCGAGAGTACCAGAGTAGCGCAACTGGGCACCGGCCAATACTTCGGGGAAATGTGCTTGCTGACCGGCGCCCCCCGGGCTGCCACCGTGGCGGCCGCTACGGACGTGCTGGTATATGAAATCACCAAAGGAGATTTTGCGGAATTGCTGCAAAACCGCCCCAAAATCGCCGAGAAAATCTCCCAGATCATCGTTGCCCGCCAAAGAACCACCCTGGAAGCAAAGGAAAAACTCCTTTCCGAAGAAGCGGAAGAAGACGCCGGAAATCTCTTCGATAAGATCATTAGCTTTTTCGGGATCAACCGGTAGGCGGGGAGTGAGAAGCGGCAGTATGGCATTTTGAGAAGCGAATATATAGACCTTTGAAAACCATGACCCTCGAACAACTCCTCGACTATCTCAAAACCCGGCGGGAATTCATGGAAAACGTGACCCGCTGGGAAGTGATTCCCGCGCGGGAAGGGCAATTCGAAGATTTTTCCGCCTGCCCCGGCATCGATAGGCGGCTACAGGAAGTCCTGCGGCAAAAGGGCATCCGCCAGCTCTATACCCACCAGGCGGAGGCATTCCGGTACGTCGCGGAAGGCAAAAACGTGGCCCTGGTAACGCCCACCGCCTCCGGGAAAACCCTGGGCTACAACCTGCCGGTATTAAACCAGGCTCTCTCGGGTCGCGAATCACGGGCGCTCTACCTCTTCCCCACCAAGGCGCTCTCCCAGGATCAGTATGCGGAGTTACACGACCTGATCACCCTCCTGGGTGAAGATATCCGCACCTACACCTTCGACGGCGATACCCCGGTTTCCGCCCGCCAGGCCATCCGCCGCGCCGGGCACATCGTGATCACCAACCCGGACATGCTCCACCAGGGCATTTTGCCCCATCATACCATCTGGCTGAAGCTGTTCGAGAACCTGCGCTACGTGGTCATCGACGAGCTGCACTACTACCGCGGGGTGTTCGGCAGCCACCTCGCCAACGTGATCCGCCGCCTCAAGCGCATTGCCCGCT
>WYBG01000024.1 GCA_011526015.1 Deltaproteobacteria bacterium
TCCCAGAAACCTTCCGGGGGGGAATTTTCCAGGGCAATTTTGACTCCCCGGGTTTGCCCGTAGCCGGCTAACTCCGTTAGCGACTCCACCAGGTGCTTCTCCGCCAATTCGATGAAGCTTTCCTTCAGGGCGCTTTTAATGAATTCGGGATAGAGGCTCCCCCCGTGAACGACGATGACCTCCACGCCTAAAAAAGCGGCCGCATCGATATATTGTTTGTAACAGGCCACATTGGCCTCTTTCAGCCAGGGGTTCAACGTCGCCAGGTTGACGTCGTACATAGTGGTATGGAGAGTGCTCTTCAAACCGGCTTTTTCCAGAATTTCCCGGTAATAGCGCAGGTTCTTTGCCGGGGTGACGTCCGGGAACAGAAAGGGATGCTCTCCCCGGAATTCTACGTAGCGGATCATGGGAAATTGCCGGGCGACTTCTGCCACCACCGCGAATTCCTCCGGCTGGTTAAAAAAAACCGTTGCTCCGAATTCTATGGCCATATTCTGACTCCTTATTCACTTTCTTCAAAGTCCGCAAAGTTAACCGCTCTGCAATATTGTTACAAGGGGAATCTGAAGTGGGCCGGTGCGGCGGCGGTAGAGCGAATCCTGAATTTTCTTTTGTGCGCTTAGCCGGGCGGCGTTAACTTAGCCGATACGAAATGCAAAATCGAGGTGTGGGTCTGCGATGGATACGATTCGAAAATTAGGCTGGAATTCCGACCTGGAAGTCATCTTTCAACCCTACCGGGAAGCTGGCTTCGAGGCCGGGCGGGTGGCGGTCGAGAACCGGGATAATTATGTATTGCTGACCGGAAGCGGCGAATACTTTGCCGAAGCAACCGGCAAATTATTGTACCAGGCGCAAAGCGCCTCCGATTTACCCAAAGTGGGCGACTGGGCGGCGATTACGCTTTTTGAAGACGAGGGAAAGGCGATCATCCACGCGGTGCTGCCGCGGCGCAGCAAATTTTCCCGCAAGGCCGCCGGCCCCAAAACCGAAGAGCAGGTCATCGCCGCTAATTTAGATACCGTTTTCATCGTGCAGGGGCTGGATCATAATTTCAACCTGCGGCGACTGGAGCGTTACTTAGTGATGGTTTACGAGGGCGGCATCGAACCGGCGATTGTATTGAACAAGGCGGATATTTGCCCCGATTTGGAGGAAAAGGTCGCCCTGGTGAAAAGGGTTGCCAATAACGTTCCCATCATCCCGCTCAGCGCCAAAACCGGCCAGGGTTTACCGCAACTGGAGGAATTTCTCCGGGAAGGGCTTACCTGTGCGCTGGTGGGATCATCCGGGGTGGGCAAATCCACCCTGATCAACGCCCTGATCGGGGAAGAGGTTCTAAAAACCCGGGAGGTACGGATAAGCGATTCCCGGGGCCGCCATGCCACCACTCGCCGGGAGCTAATGGTGCTGCCCTCCGGCGCGCTGCTGATCGACACCCCGGGGATGCGGGAGTTCCAGCTCTGGAATTCTGAAGAAGGGATGGACGAGACCTATGCGGAAATCAAGGCGCTGTCCGAAGGGTGTTTTTTTGCCGACTGCACCCACACCGCTGAAAGAGGCTGCGCCGTTTTACAGGCCGTGGAAGAGGGGCGGCTTGCCCGCGACCGCTACGAAAGTTATTTGAAGCTGAACAAGGAATTGGCCTACCTGGAGCAAAAAGTGGATAAGCAGGCGCACCTGGAAAAGAAACGGAAGGATAAAGAACTGCACCGGGCCATCAAAGCCTGGAAGAAGTTACGCAAGGGGGGGAAATAGACTGGTTGCGAAATAAGGATTTTGAACCGGTTTGTTCAAAAGTCAGCCACGAATCAACACGAATGAACACGAAGAAAACCAGGCGCTTTCTAAAAAAATCATTCGTGAAAATTCGTGGGCATTCGTGGCTTTTTGCTCATTTCGCAACAACTCTAATGATGAGAACGGCGGTTGTCAGCGCCGGCGTTCAGGCGTTGTCGCGGTCTTTGGGGCGCACTTCTTTGTAATCGATATCTTCCACCTGGCCGGGATCGTACGGGGGAGGTACTTTTTCCGGCGCGTCTCCTTTCACCCGGGGAGGCTGTTTGGGCAGGGCGGGGAACAGCTTCCGGGCCAGCCGGTACAGCAAATAGATCAAGGCAACCAATAAAAGCAATCTGATAAAGCCCATACTCTAACCCTTCGTTAAAAATCGAAGCTCACGTGTTTTCGCCCCGCGGTGTGCTTGCTGATCTCGGTGAAAATCTGCTGCAAATGCCCCTCGTTTCGCACGAAATCCAGATTTTCCGCGTTGATGATCAGCAGCGGGGTTTCTTCGTAGTTCCAGAAAAACTCATCATAGAGACGGTTGAGCGCCTCGATGTAATCGCGCTCGATATGTCTTTCATAGGTGCGGGCGCGCTCGGTGATGTTTTTCATCAGCCGGTCGGTGCTGGAGCGCAGGTAGATCGCCAGATCCGGCCGGGCGACCCGTTTTTCCAGGATCTTCGCCAGCATGTTGTAGAGGCTGAACTCTTTCTCGTTCAGGTTCAGGGTGGCGAAAATACGGTCTTTGTAGAACATGTAATCGGCGATGACTCGCTCCTGGAAGAGATCGTACTGCACGATTTTTTCCTGCTGGCGATAGCGGCTGAGCAAAAAGAACATCTGGGTTTGGAAGGCGAAGTGCTTGGGATCGCGGTAAAAATCCGCCAAAAAAGGATTTTCCTCGAATTCCTCCAAAAACACCTTTCCCCCGATGGTTTCCTGGAGCTTCATTGCCAGGGTGGTTTTTCCTACCCCGATGACGCCTTCGATGGCGACGTAGCGGAGATGGTCGAAATTGAGTTCCATGGCACCCCCATTTGATTGCGGATTTGAGATTGCAGATTGCGGATTTACAGATGATGTCGCGTGAGCAGTGAAAACAAATCCGAAATCCGAAATCCCCAATCCGCAATCCTTAAGATCCGTTGACTGCCCATTCGGTTTTATACAGCATCAAGCGCGTTTGATCCGGGCAATCCTTCAGAGCCTGCCGAAGAGGCCGGCCGCTGTCCGGGGCGATAAAATCCGGTTCCAGGTCCGCCAGGGGCTGCAACACGAAGCGGCGGTTGCGGTAGTCGTAATGGGGAATGTGCAGATTTTCTTCCCGAACTACCCGGTCTCCGTAAAAAATAATGTCCAGATCGATCTCCCGGGGACCCCAGCGCTGCCGCTTCCGGCGTCCCAACTGTTGTTCGATGGCCTTCAACGCCGGCAGAAGTTCCCGGGGCGGAAAAGCGGTCTCCAAAATCACCGCCGAATTTAAAAACGCCGGCTGCTCCGTCACCCCGTAGGGATCGCTTTCATATAGCCGGCCGACTTTCAGAATCTTTCCCAGGTTCCCTAATTGGCGAACCGCCTGCCGCATATAATATTCCCGCGGTTCCAGGTTCGATCCCAATGCGATGTACGCCGCGCTCATGGCTTCCGGCTGCGAAATATTTCCACTTCCACGTTATCCAAAAAACCGTTCATGGAGACCTGGGGCTTGCGCACCCGGATGCGGATCGAGAGAACCGGAAACAATTCTAAAATACTGTGGGCGATCCGTTCCGCCAGGGTTTCCAGTAAGGTAAATTTGTAACTGTTGAAAATCTGGCTCACTTTTTCATATACCTGCCGGTAATTCAGGGCATCTTCCAACTGGTCGGTTTGCACCGCTTTGGAAAAATCGCATTCCAGCTCCACGTCCACCTCGAATTTCTGGCCTAATTCCCGTTCCGCTTTATAGTAGCCGTGGTGGGCATAAAAAATCATGTTGTTCAGGCGAATGATATCCATTGAAAATTTTCGATTGATGATTGAAAATTGCCATTTGCAAGCCGGTCGTAGAACCATGAATGGCGCGAAGCAAATGCAGCCGTTCCCAAGAAATCCCCCATTTTCTACGAGGTTTTTTGAAAAATCCCTTGCAGTGAACTAAGGCTGAAAAATAGCACACGGATGACGCTGATGACACTGATTTTCGCGGATAAATTGACAAAATTCGTTGAAAAATCTGTGCATATCCGTCGTATCTGTGTCCTCCGTGTTCCATTTTTTAGTTTCAGGCCATTGGAAGAGGCTTTTCAAAGGCGCGCTAAGTCTGTTTGGGAACCGGGTAATTTCCGTCGAAGCAGGCGTAGCAAAAGCCGCCGGGGGCTTTTACACATTCGCGCAAATCTTCGATCTTTAAATATTTCAATGAATCCGCCCCGGTATAATCGCGGATTTCATCCTCGCTCATATTGTTGGCAATCAACTCGCTGCGGGTGGGGGTATCGATGCCGTAATAACAGGAATTGCGCACCGGGGGGGAGCCGATCCGCAGGTGCACCTCCGTCGCTCCCGCGCCCTTTACCATGCGCACCAGTTTGCGGATGGTGGTTCCGCGCACGATGGAGTCATCCACCAGCACCACTTTTTTACCGGTGAAAAAATCCTTCAGGGGGTTGAATTTCTGGCGCACCGATTCATCCCGGGTGTATTGGTCCGGGCGGATAAAGGTGCGCCCCACGTAGTGATTACGGATCAGCCCCATCTCAAAGGGAATGCCCTTGGCGCTGGCGTAGCCCATACCGATAAAGTTGGCGGAATCCGGCACCGGCACCACCGCATCGGCCTTGAAATCGTCGTAGGTGGCGAGTTTGGCGCCGATCTTGCGGCGAACCCCGTACACGTATTCATCGAACTGGTAGCTGTCCGGGCGGGCAAAATAGATCAATTCAAAAATACAATGGAAGGTCTTGCGCTCTCCGTTGGGAAAGAAAGAACGCTGGTAATTTTTCAGCGAAACCTCGTTGTGCGCGGTGAAAACGATGATTTCTCCCGGCTCCACTTCCCGCAGATCCTTTGCCCGCAGGATATCCAGGGCGCAGGATTCCGAGGCCACGGCGACGTCTCCATTCACGTAGCCGATCATCATCGGGCGGAAACCCTGCACGTCGCGGAAAGCGTAGAGCGTATCCCCGGTCAGGAATACCGCGGAATAGGCCCCTTTGACGCGCTTCATCAATAACTTGATGGCGTCGGCGACCTCCATTCCCTCGCGCTCATGATAGTACACAATAAAGCGCCCTAACAACTCGCCGTCATTCTGGGAGGTGAAATGCACGCCTTTTACCCGCAGGTCATCGGCCACTTCGTCGTAGTTTACCACGTCGCCGTTGCTGGCGATGGCGTAGATGGGGCCGCTGAGGGTCTCGATGACGTAGGGCTGGGTATTCTGGGGAACCGCGGAGCCGCGGGTGGGATAGCGAACGTGTCCGATGGCGGAAATTCCCGCCATTTGTTCCAGCAACTGATTGGGAAACGCTTCCTTCACGTAGCCCATGGATTTATGGAGATTCAAAATTTTGCCGTTGGAAGAGACAATCCCGCAGCTTTCCTGCCCGCGGTGCTGCTGGGCGTAGAGCGCCAACATCACCTGCCCCGCGGCGTTGCCTCCCTGGCGCGAAAAATATCCGGCGATTCCACACATATCTTGGCTCAGATCCTTACTCTTTACGTTTTACGGATTGTGGATTAGAGAAATTCCGCATCAGATCAGGCTTCCTTAACCCGTAATGCATAAAACGTAATGCGTAATCAGGCGGAATAAGATACAACCCCGCGCCCGCAAAAGCGGCGAATAAAATAACATGGAATAGGGGGGGATACAAGTTATTTGGTATATGGGGGAGGCGTATTGCGTAATGCGTAATAAAAACGCAATACGCAATACGCAA
>WYBG01000242.1 GCA_011526015.1 Deltaproteobacteria bacterium
AATGACAATTTACGTGCTTTTCATGTCACTCCCGCGAAAGCGGGAGTCTATAAAATATCTCAGTTCCTGGGTGCGCATACAACTGTTTTCTAATCCTTAACAGGGTTACTTTTGCGCTACTGCGATTAAAGGTAATTTACCACGGCGCGCTTTAAGATTGGTGCAAGATTGGGCTGAATTGCACCGGGAGGAATTATTCCAGAATTGGGAAGAAAGCCAATCTGATAATCCTGATTTTCGTAAAATTGAGCCATTAAAGTAAGGTACAAAATTATGCTCTACACTATCAAAGAAATTGTTAAAATCGAACCCTTTAAAATAACGGTAAGATTCAATGATAATGAGATTCGAATGATCGATTTAGAAGAGAAATTGCGGGAATGGTCAAAATCGCCCCAAAGTAAGTTTAAAGAATTGTTAAAGCCGGATTATTTTATAACTGCAAAGTTAAATGAAGAACTGGAAACGGTCTATTGGGATAACGGAATTGACCTTTGCCCTGATGTTTTACATTCATTGAGCAAAAAAGCGAAAGAGAAGTTTGAGTACGTTTCATAGTTTTTGGAGGTAATAACAATGCCGGACCAAAACGGAAATTTGTATTTATTCGAGGCCATCGAGCTGCGGCAGGAGTATGACCGCCATATCAAGCTGATTGAAAATTTGCTCGGAGAAACCAGTTCCCGGCGAGAGCGGCTTTTTCGCAGCAGCGAGGAAGAAGAACGGGAACCCGCCGCCGGCTTTGATCCGACTGAACTGGAAAAACGTCTGAAGAAAATCCAGGCCAAACGGATAAAACTCAACCAGGCGATACAGAAAGCGAATTTCGATATTCAGATTGATTCTGACGGCGAAAAGATCAGTCTTGCCGAGGCGTTGGAGATTCGAAAGAAGCGTATGGGGGATCATGAGGCGTTCTCTCAACGGGTTTTGAGTTCTGCTTACAAGCGCATCATCCATAAAGAAGGACGCGATATTGTTCGGGAACCAAACCAGCCTTTCCAGAAATCCTACGAGGAGTTTCAGGATAATTTAAAAAAGTTGCGGCATCTGGTTACCCAAATTCACCTTGCCAACCATGCAAATACGGTAAAGTTTAAGGACGAATAGCTATTCCATCAACTTTAGTTCACTTTAGCTCACTTCTCATCGAGACAGGGGGGCAAGCGCGAAACTGCCGTGAGGCAGGTTAGCCCGAAACCCAATGGCGCAAATTGGGGGTGGCGATGCTATTTATCCACCTTAAAAAAGGATGGCAACTGGCCGAAAACCAGGTACTCATTTACCAATTACGGTTTAGCCGTTTACAATTGACAGGCTTACCGCTTACCACTTACAAGCTGGCCCCGCGTCTCGATTTTTTTATTTTATCATTTCGCTAAAGAAATCTCCCATGAAAAAAGCCCTCATCACCGGTATCACCGGGCAGGACGGCAGTTACCTGACCGAATTTTTGCTGGCCAAAGGCTACCAGGTGCACGGCATCATCCGCCGCGCCAGCTCCTTCAACACCGCCCGCATCGACCATATCTACCAGGATCCCCACGAACAGCCCCGCAGAATGGCGCTCCATTACGGAGATTTAACGGATTCTTCCAACCTCAACCGCATTTTGGAAAAGGTGCAGCCGGATGAAATCTACAACCTCGCCGCCCAGAGCCACGTGGGCGTCTCCTTCGAGGTGCCGGAATACACCGCGGAGGTGGACGCCGTGGGCGCGCTGCGCTTTTTGGATGCCATCAAAGAGACCGGGGTGCCGGCGCGCTTTTACCAGGCTTCCACCTCGGAGCTGTACGGCCTAGTGCAGGAAATTCCCCAGGGCGAGACCACCCCTTTCTATCCCCGCAGCCCCTATGCCGCGGCCAAGTTGTATGCTTACTGGATTACCGTGAATTACCGCGAGGCCTATAACCTCTTCGCCTGCAACGGAATTCTGTTCAACCACGAATCGCCCCGCCGGGGAGAGACTTTCGTAACCCGCAAAATTACCCGCGCCGCCACCCGCATCGCCGCGGGGTTGCAGGATAAACTCTACCTCGGCAACCTCGACGCCCGGCGCGACTGGGGCTACGCCCCGGAATACGTGGAGGCGATGTGGCTGATGTTGCAGCACCGCGAACCGGAAGATTTCGTGATCGCCACCGGGGAAACCCATTCGGTGCGGGAATTTATCGAAAAGAGCTTCCGGCTGTTAGGAATGGAGTTGGAGTGGGTAGGGGAGGGGAAGGAGGAGAAGGGGGTAGTCAAAACGATTTTCGATGCTCGATTTTCGATGCTCGATTCCTCTAAAACCGGGCGGTTGCGGGAAGGAGACGTGGTGGTGGAGATCGACCCGCGCTATTACCGGCCCACGGAGGTGGAATTGCTGATCGGCAATCCCGCCAAAGCGAGGGAGAAATTGGGCTGGCATCCCCGGACCACTTTCAAAGAACTGGTGAAGATCATGGTAGAAGCGGATTGGAAGCTGGCCCGGCAGGAAGTGGCAATGAAGGGGATGGAGTAACAGGAGTGCAAAATTCATTTTGCACTAACAGTGCAGAATAAATTCTGCACTCCTGCCGTTCATCACATGGCAGAGCCATATGGCAAGAAATGAATCCATTAATCCATCACTCCAACAATCCATTTAACCAGGTTGATTCATGGAAAAGACCGCCAAAATCTATCTCGCCG
Source organism: Deltaproteobacteria bacterium (assembly GCA_011526015.1). Taxonomy (GTDB): domain Bacteria; phylum Calditrichota; class Calditrichia; order RBG-13-44-9; family J075; genus JABWBP01. Next base: position 2,674 of record WYBG01000242.1, read on the forward strand.
GCCACCAGGGGCTGGTCGGCTCCGCGATTCACAGAAAATTATCCGCAGAGGGATTTGGGCGCATCATTACCCGCACCTTGCGGGAACTGGATTTGCGCAGCCAGCCCGGGGTGGCGGAATTCTTCGCCGCGGAAAAGCCGGAGTACGTCTTTTTAGCCGCGGCAAAGGTCGGGGGCATCCTGGCGAATAATACCTGCCCGGCGGAGTTCATTCACGATAACCTGGCCATCCAGACCAACGTGATCCATCAAAGTTACCGGCACGGGGTGAAAAAACTGCTCTTCCTGGGCAGCTCCTGCATCTATCCCAAATTGGCTCCCCAGCCGATGAAAGAGGAGCATTTGCTGACCGGGGTGCTGGAACCGACCAACGAGCCTTACGCGATTGCCAAAATCGCCGGGATCAAAATGTGCCAGGCCTATAACCGCCAGTACGGAACCCGGTTCATTTCCGTAATGCCCACCAACCTCTACGGCCCCAACGATAACTTCGACCTGCAAACCTCCCACGTGCTGCCGGCGTTGATCCGCAAATTCCACGAGGCGAAAATGAACAACCTCCCCTTTGTGGAAATCTGGGGCAGCGGAACCCCCCGCCGGGAATTCCTGCACGTGGACGACCTGGCCGGCGCCTGCCTATTTTTGATGCAGCGCTATGACGGGAGCGAGATCGTGAACATCGGGGTGGGGGAGGATATTACCATTAAAGACCTGGCGTTATTGATCAAAGAGATCGTGGGATTCGGAGGGGAGTTGAGATTCGATCCCGCCAAACCGGATGGCTCCCCCCGGAAGTTGCTGGACGTTTCCCGCCTGCACGCCCTGGGATGGAAAGCGGCGATTTCCCTGCAAGAAGGAATTTCCGCCGCCTATCGCTGGTACCGGGAAAATGAAGCGGTTCACAGCAAATAGCTTTCAGCTGTCAGCCGTCAGGTGTCAGCTTTCAACTATCGGCAAAAACATTTTGGCCATTGATTACCAAGAGCTTAGTCCTTGCAACCATTCTCTATGCTCATTACAACCATTCCAAAGCTGATAGCTGAATATTTAAAAATCTTTTTGAAAATTCCTTTTTTTCCTTAAATTTATCCATCCTCTTATCGGCTTTTACCATTTTTATAGATAAATATTCACATTTGTTATATTAGTCACGGAGCGTTTTTTTTCTTCAACTATCATAGCTTTCGACACGCTTGCGCTTGCGATTTCGGTTTAAGTATCCGAGAGTTGTTCCGATACTGGAAATCAGATCTTCTAAATATATGCGACTACGACCGTGAAAACGTCGAAAGGGTTTTTGGATCATGTTCAAGAGAAACTGGCGTTACATTTATACCTTGTTGATTGTTTTAACCGACTTTGCGTTGATCAACGTCTCCTTTTTATTAGCCATTCACTTACGCTTTCCCAATTTCCCGGATCCTTTTACCTACTGGAAACCGTGGCTGTTCATCAACCTGGTTTTCTTCCCCCTCTCCCTGGGGCTGGGCGTGTACCGCGGAATCTTCAACAGCACCCTGGATAACCAGAAACAGCACTTAAAGAAATTTACCTATTACCTGGCCCTTTTCGTGATGTCCTACCTGTTCCTGATCAAAGGACACCAGTTCTCGCGCGGGGTGGTCATCATCTTCCTGATGGTGCAATACTTTCTGTTGGAGATTTCCCATTCTCTGTTGAGCCGCCTGAACCGCATCCTGTTCCGGCGCGGGTTCGGCGGAAAACAGGTTCTGATCGTGGGAACCGATGCTTCCGCCGCCCATTTCACGGAATTGTTAGGCGACGTGTACGGGGATTACTACAAAGTGCAGGGATTCATCGCCAACGGCGTCCCTCATCACCACGACCCGGTGGTGATTCCCCATATTGTGGGCAAATATGAAGACGTTGACCGCCTGATCCCCCAGTTTCATATCGACCAGGTCTTTATCGTCAGCGATTCCATGATGCACCGCAAATACGAAATTGTGCGGAAAGCCTGCGAAAAAAACCACGTGAACGTGAAGATGGTTTCCCCCCATATCAAGCACCTGATGCACCAGCTCAAGGTGAAGGACGTAACCGGGGTGCCCCTCACGACGGATTCCCACCGCTTGCGGGTGCGCAAATGGGAGCAGCTTACCAAACGGGTCTTCGACCTGGGCGTTTTGGCAATGCTGAGCATTTTGCTGCTTCCGCTGGGCCTCGCCATCGCGCTGATGATCAAGCTGACCTCCAAAGGGCCGGTTTTCTTCAAGCAGAAACGCGCCCTCTACAAAGGCGGGCCGGTGTTCTGGTTCTATAAATTCCGCACCATGTACGAAAACGCCGATGAGATGAAAGAGCAATTCTGGGGAGAGAATGAATCCAATGGGGCGCTCTTCAAGATGAAAAACGATCCCCGGGTGACCCCGGTAGGGCGCTGGCTGCGCAAATACAGCTTAGACGAGATTCCCCAGTTCATCAACGTGCTGAAAGGCGAGATGAGCATTGTCGGCCCCCGCCCCC
>WYBG01000243.1 GCA_011526015.1 Deltaproteobacteria bacterium
TGGTGACTTTTTTATACTTTACAGCTTTAACCCCTTTTTGCTCCAAAGTATAAAAAAGGGGGTCAAGATAATAAATTTTGGTGCGGTTAGCCCTAAAGCAGGTAGCCAATTTGTCAAAAGTCCAAAAGGAAAACGCCCTTGAAACTGGGGGTTTTAACCCCCACTCTTGACCGCAAATCCCATAGGTTTACGCCTATGCGCTTTCGCGGGAATGACAAAACAGGTAGGCGAGGAGCATAGCAGCATTACCTGTTTAGGACTACCAAGTATTAAAGCCCGTCGAGTTGAATAGCGAAATATTCCGGTGCTTTGATGTTTGAGGGGGTTTGGTAACTCGAGAATCCGGGCGCTCTAATGCCCGACCACTTGCCGCCGCCGCTGTTCCTTCTAAAAATGCCATAACGTCGGCACACTCGAACATCCATAAATTACGCCTGACACCCGATGCCAATCCTGGAAAAATCCAAACAGCTTAAAAAAGAACTGGGCCTTTTCAACATTTACATGATTGCGACCGGCGCCACCGTCGCTTCGGGATTCTTTTTGCTGCCGGGGCTGGCGGCATTCCAGGCGGGATCGGGCATGATCGTGAGCTATCTTATCGCGGCAATTCCCATAATCCCGGCCCTGTTCAGTAAAGTAGAGCTTGCCACCGCCATGCCGCGCGCCGGGGGAATCTATTACTTTCTGGATCGCAGCCTGGGACCGCTGCTGGGAACCATCGGCGGATTAGGAGCGTGGTTGGGGTTTGTCTTCAAAACCTCCTTTGCCCTGATCGGCATGGGCGCTTATGTGAACCTTTTCTTGCCCCAAATCCCGATTGTGCCCATTGCCTGCGGATTTGCAGTTCTTTTCGGAATCATAAATATGTTCGGAGCCAAGACGAGCGGTTTTTTCCAAAGCATTATGGTCATCGGTCTCCTGATTTTGCTGGGCGGGTTCATCGGAAATGGCCTTTACCGGACCAATTTCCAGCATTTCGAGGGAATATTCGGGCGCGGTTTTGAAAATATCCTGGCCACTGCCGGCACGGTGTATGTGAGTTACGTGGGATTAACGAAAATTTTCGGAATTACCGAAGAGATCAAACAACCGGAGAAAAGTATTCCCCGGGGCATCTTTTTAGCGTTTGTCACAGCGGTCGTTATATATGGATTGGGAACCGTGGCCATGGTCGGGGTGATGTCCGCCGAAAAATTGTCCGGCGATTTAACCCCGGTCGCCTCCAGCGCCAGGGTGATCGCCGGCCCGCTGGGAGCGCTGCTGGTCTCCATTGCGGCAATTTTAGCGTTTTTCTCCGCTGCAAACGCCGGAATATTGAGTTCTTCCCGCTATCCCCTGGCCATGAGCCGCGATTACCTGCTCCCGGGTTTTTTTGGAAAATTAAGCCGTTTTCAAACCCCCGCCAACGCCATTCTCAGCACCGTCGGGTTGGTCTTGGGCTGCTTGATTCTCTTCGACCCGCTAAAAATTGCCAAACTGGCCAGTACTTTTCTGCTCCTGTTGTTCGCTTTGAATTGCCTTGCCGTTATCGTGATGCGGGAAAGCCGGATTCCCTCCTATGACCCCGGCTACCGCTCCCCCCTGTATCCCTGGATGCAAATATCCGGCGTCATCTTTCCCCTGGTGCTGATTACCGAGATGGGCTGGCACCCGATATTGTTCAGCATCGGTTTGATTGTGCTGGGTCTTTTCTGGTATTTTTATTATGCCCGGCAACGAGTGGTGCGGGACGGGGCCATCTATCATATATTTGCCCGCTGGGGAGAGCGCCGCTACGAGGGATTGGACCGGGAATTGCGCAGCATTTTGAAGGAGAAGGGCCTGCGAGACCGGGATCCGTTCGATATGGTGATCGCCGGAGCCAGCGTGATCGACCTGGGCGAGCCGGTTACCTTCGGCGAGGTGGTGGGCAAAGCCGCGGCGCGGTTCGACCACCGTTTTTCCGGCAGGGGGGAAACCTTGATGGAAGGATTTATGCAGGGCACCCGGGTGGGCGCCACCCCGGTCTCCCGGGGAGTGGCGCTTCCGCACATGCGCCTGCCCGGCATCGAAAGCCCGGAAATGGTGATTGTGCGCTGCCGGGTAGGGGTGCCGATTGAGGTGGATGAGGATTTCCTGGGGGAAGACGCTTCCCCCACCCCGGTACACGCCTTTTTCTTCCTGGTCAGCCCGGATGAGGACCCCGGCCAGCACCTGCGCATTCTGGCGCAAATCGCCGGGCACGCGGACAACGAGACCTTCTTAAAACGCTGGCTTTCAGCTCGCAATGAGCAAGATCTGAAAGAAATTCTTCTGCGCGATGACCGGTTTATCTCCCTGGTGCTGCATCCGGATTCCCGGGCCGCCTCCATGGTCGGTTACGCCATTCGCGACCTTACTTTGCCGGAAGGCAGCCTGATCGCCCTCATCCACCGCAGCGGGGAAATTGTTGTGCCCCGCGGACGCACGGTTTTAAAGGAAGGCGACCGCCTGACCATCATCGGCGATCCCCGGGGCATCCGCGAAATTTATGAGAAATACAGCGAAAAGTGACAAAACGGCCTTCCTGCAGCATCGAACAGCACTCCTACTTCCAGGTCATACACCTGGCCAGCTCCAGAATTTCCGCATCGTAAACCGCCCCTTCTTTCGCCAGGGAGCTTAGATTGAAGCAGATCAGGGGCTGCCGTTGGGCGTCTATCTCTACCGCTACGGAAATTCCCCGGGCGACCAGGGCCGTATCGGTGCTCATGGACAACACCCGGTAATCGGCGCAGCGTTTCAAAATTTCCGGGAGGCGCGCTTCTCCTCCCGGCATGATCAACGCCGCCTGCAAGGTTCCCCAGGCGAGGCTGTCCGGGCGAATATCCGAATGCTTGCTCACCGACACCGCCTTACCCTTAAAGGGAGGATTGGGATATTGAACCAGGATGCGCCGGTAGGTTTCGGCCTCCCCGCGCGACCGCGCGTCGGTCTGGTCATAGAGAATGGCCAGGCGCAGGGAATCGATCGCGCTAAAATCAATACTGCGATTTTGGGAGAGCAGCTTCAGCAGCACCTCCGCCTTTAAATTCTCCAATTGAACCCCCTGGTTTTGGGCGGGAAGAAAAAAGAAAGCGGCAAGTAGGAACAGGAAAAACCTGCAAAATTGTGTTTTCATGGCCAAAAATCTCGTTGTTTAACCTCAGCGCGGGCCGGTAAAAGCGAGGTAGTCATAAACGATTAATGCTGCTTAAAGAGGTGTATGGTGTCATTCCCACGCAAGCCCCAAAGGGGCAAGCTGGGAATCCATAAACTCAGCAGAAATCGTGGATTCCCGCTTTCGCGGGAATGACAAAGCAAGCGGTCGAATAGCATAGCAGCATTACCTATTTAGGGCTACCAAAAGCGAATGCGCTGCCGTATCGCCTGCCGATCAAGAAATCTTCAGGGAAATCCTGAACGTAGAGCCGCTGCCCAGCTGGGTTTCTTTCAAGGTTAATTTTCCGCCGTGGTAATCTTCCACGATCCGTTTGGCCAGGCTCAAGCCCAGCCCCCAGCCGCGTTTCTTGGTGCTGAAGCCCGGTTTGAAGAGGTCCTTTTTGGTGGTTCCCGCGATTCCCTTGCCGGTATCCTTCACGTCGATGAATACCTGGGTATCGCCCAGCCTCCCGCTGCTGATGGTGATGGTTCCACCTTCATTTTCCAACGCATCCAGCCCGTTTTTGACCAGGTTTTCCAGCACCCAGGAGAAGAGGTCGCGATTCAAATTTACCCTGGAAATGGCGGGATCCAGCTCGGTAAGGAGCTGCACTTTGCCGTTTTTCTGGGGAATGCGGCTTTGAAAATATTGCGCCGTTTCCAGGATAATCTCGGCCAGGTTTTCCGGCTTGAGGTCCGGCAGGGAGCCGATCTGGGAAAAACGGTTGGTGATAACCTCCAGCCGCTGCAAATCCTTGCGCACTTCCGGAACCACTTTTTCCAGTTGCGAGGGGGATAATTTCAAATACTCCACCCAGCCCATCAGGGAAGAGAGGGGAGTGCCCAATTGATGGGCGGTTTCTTTGGCCATTCCCACCCAGATCAACCGCTCCTCGCTCTTCTTGATGGAATGGAATCCCGCGTAACCGATGAGAATGAACATCCCCACCACGATGATTTCGATAACCGGCAGCCAGCGCAGCTTTTTGATGATCGCGGATTCCCCGTAAATGTAATATCCCAGGATCATCCCCTGGTAAGTGATGGGGATGGGGGGATTGACTTCTTCAAATTCCTCCATAAGCCGGGTCACCATGGCCAGGGTATCGGCGTCGATCTGCTGGCCGTTGGACTGGGGAATGCCGATATTGCGCCAGAATTGCGGGGTCATTTGGGCGTCGGCATAGATGCTGGGGTAATCCGCGGTCTGGATCACGTTATTGAAAAAGAAGTTGAGGTCGGTGATCTCCTCGTTGGAGATGTTCTCCTGGAACACTTTTACCTTGAAGCGCAAAAAGTCCCGCGACTGGTCTTGCAAATCCGCCACTAAATGCTGGGTATAGACCAGGAATCCCCCGGTGATCAACAGCGCCAGAATGAATAAAAAACTTTTGAAATTCCCTTTTACGCGATATACATTTTTGGCCATGCCGGTTACCGGTTGTTTCAGGTTTTGTTGCAGCCGGGGAAGACGCCGGGGAAGTTGCCCGCCGCGATGTCTATCCCGGTGAAATTTTTCGTTTCACTGTTCACGGCGATAATGTCGGCATGTTTAGATGGCAATGCAAAGTTTTTTGATTCTAACGCAGAGTTCCTCAACTCCTGCTAAACCGGAGATTCCATGCCCTGGTATTTGCAAATGCACTTGCGGATTTTACCCTTCCTGCTCATCGCTTATCTCTACGCCGGCTGGCGCATCAGCCACTCCATAGCCGCTTTATTTGCCCTTCCCGCGGGGCGGGTACGCGCCGGGGTGGGGCTGGTGGTGTTGTGCCTGAACCTGCTGCCCCTGCTCATTTTTTTTACCTACCGGGGCGGGCGGGGAGAGCAGCTCTATCTTTTTCGCCCCCAATTGCAAACCCTGGATTACCTGGCCACCTTCCCGTTTTGGATCGGCCTGATCGTGGTAGTGGAAATTCTGCCCTATTTTCTGGCCCTGGACCTCGCCGGGGGGATTTTCCGCCTGCTCCCATCGCTGAAAAATTGGGAATGGAGCCGCTGGAAGGCGGGGCTGCACCTGGCCATCCTGGCCTTTTTTGTGGTTTATGTGGGCATCCGCAGCTTCCTGGATACCTCCCGGGTGCGCCTGGAAACCTACCGCGTTAAAGTGGCAAATCTTCCCGTCTCCCTGGAAAACCTGAACCTGACCTTTATTTCCGACGTGCAGGTGGATCGCTACACCGGGGAGAATAAATTGAAGCGATTGGAGGAAAAAGTGCGCCAGGCTGATGGGGATTTGCTGCTGTTCGGCGGCGACATGGTAACCTCCGGCGAACAGTTTAATGCCCGGGCGCAGGGCTTTATGTGCGAACTGGCCGCCCCCCTGGGACGGATCGCCTGCATGGGGGACCACGATTACTGGTCGAATTCCCGGAGTATTCCCGAAGGGCTGCGCCGCTGCGGGTGGACCTTCCTGCAGGACCAGCATCACCTGATCGAATATAACGGCAGCAAAATTTTGATTACCGGGATCACCCACATTTACAGCCAGCGAATCCCACCGGCGCGATTAAAAAAATTATTAGCGGAAGCGCCGGCAGCGGATTTAAAAATTTTTCTCATTCATCAACCCTCCGATCACGCAATCCGCGCCGCCCGGGAATACGGCTATCACTTAGTGCTGGCCGGGCACACGCACGGCGGGCAGGTGGTGTTTCGCCCCTTCGGGATTCCCCTGGCGCCCACCCGCTTCGAGAACCGCTTTTACAGCGGTTTTTATAACTACCGGGAGCTGCCGGTTATCGTAACCAACGGGGTGGGATTGACCCTGGCCCCGCTGCGCTACCAGGCCCCCGCGGAGGTGGTGAAAGTGGTGTTGGAGGGGAAGTGAATTCCTTTTCGGGGATGCCGGTTTGCCCTGTACTATCACCTGACCTTTGTTGAGAATTTGAAAAGGTGAAACGGAGAGCGGGGGAGCCGGGGAAACGGAGACTTGCATCTCCCATTCTCCGGTTCTCCCACTCTCCGGTTCACAGCATTGACAATTGTCAAATGTCAGGTGATAGTACACGGATTGCCCCTTTGGGGATACCGGATGCCGGATGACAGCAACGAGGAGATAATTTATGCCGGAATTAACTTATTTAAGCTGGGATGAGTATTTCATGGGGATTGCCCTTTTTACCTCCCTGCGCTCCAAGGACCCCAGCAGCAAGGTGGGAGCGGTGATCGTGAACGCACAAAACCACATCGTGGGAACCGGCTATAACGGGTTCATCGCCGGGGTGGATGAGAACCGCTTTAGCTGGGAGCGGGAAGGGGAGTGGATCCATACCAAGTATCCCTACGTGGTGCACGCGGAGGCCAACGCCATCCTCAGCTCCACCACCGAGGACCTGCGCGACTGCCGCATTTATACCACCCTGTTCCCCTGCAACGAGTGCGCCAAGCACATCGCCCAGAAGAAGATCAA
>WYBG01000244.1 GCA_011526015.1 Deltaproteobacteria bacterium
GAATACGTATTGCGTATTGCGTAAAACGTGAGATTATTCAATGAAACAACGGTTATAAGCGCTAATCAAACGGAGACTATATGGGTTTATTTGATTTTTTTTCTACGGATATCGGGATCGACCTCGGTACCGCCAACACGTTGATTTATGTAAAGGGGAAGGGCATCGTGGTCAACGAGCCTTCCATTGTCGCATTTGAAGAAAAAGGCAACCGCATCGTGGCGGTGGGACATGAGGCCCGGGAAATGTTAGGGCGCACCCACCAGGATATCATCACCATTCGCCCCTTGAAGGACGGGGTGATCGCCGATTTCGAGGCCTCGGAAGCGATGATCCGGGAATTGATCAAAAAAGCGAAGGTGAACCGCATCAGCATTGGCAAGATTGTGGTTTGCGTGCCCTCCGGGGTAACGGAAGTGGAAAAACGCGCGGTACGCGACAGCGCCGAGCGCGCCGGGGCAAAGGAAGTCTATCTGGTGGTGGAAGCGATGGCCTCGGCTATCGGCATCGGTCTGGAAATCAATAAACCGATCGGAAATATGATCGTGGACATCGGCGGGGGAACTTCGGAAATTGCGGTGATCTCCCTGGGCGGAATCGTGCTGCACACCTCCATCCGCATCGGCGGCGATGAGATGAACGAAGCGATCGTGCAATATTTCAAAAAGAACTACAACCTGTTGATCGGGGAGAAGACCGCGGAGTCCCTGAAATGCGAGATCGGCTCCGCGCTGCCCCTGGACAAGGAAATTACCGCCTACGTAAAAGGCCGCGACCTGGTGGACGGCATCCCCAAAACCGTGGAAGTAAGCTCCGTGGAAATCCGGGAAGCGCTGAACGAGCCGATCCACACCATTGTGGACACCATCAAAATCACCCTGGAGCACACTCCCCCGGAATTGGCTTCGGATATTTTAGACCGCGGCATCATCCTCTCCGGCGGGGGCAGCCTGCTGCGCCGGCTGGACGACCGGATCGTACAGGAAACCCGCCTCCCCGTGAACGTGGCGGAAGATCCCCTGACCTGCGTGGTGCGCGGCACCGGGCGGATTTTGGAGGAATATCCCAACTTCCAGAAAGTAATGCTGAAAACCAACCGGCGGATCTAGGCCGGGAAAGAATTTAATTGCCAATTGCCAATTGCCAATTGCCAATTGGCAATTACATGCTTTTGGCAGATTTTTCACCTCAATCCTTAGCGATATGTGTTTGCCATGAGATTTACCCGCTACCTGGCGTTTTTGAATAAACCCTATTTACTCCTCCTGGGGTATATTTTTCTCTCCGTGGTGTTGATGAACTTCAGCGACACCGCTTCCCTGCGGGGAGTGCGCTGGGCGCTGTTGCAGATCCTCAACGTGGTCGATTCTTTCAAAACCGAATTCGCCTACCGGAAAAACTTGGAAGCCGAAAATGAGCGGCTGAAAAAGGAGAACTTTTACCTTCACATCACCAATCAAAGAATGCGGGAAATGGTGCTGGAAAACGCCCGCCTGCGAGAGCTGCTGAATCTGAAATCCGAGCATTCTTATGAATTTATTGCCGCCCGGGTGATCGCCGAAAGCGCCGAAAAGGGCATCAATTCGCGGTTGCTCAACGTGGGGGAGCAAGACGGCGTGAAGGAGAACATGGCGGTGGTGAACGCGGAAGGGCTGGTGGGGAAAATTATTGGTGTGAGTGCGCACCAATCTATCGTGCAAGTTTTAACCGATTTGAATTGCCGGGTGGGAGCGCGGTTGGAAAAAAGCCGGGAAAAGGGCATTGTGGGGTGGGGGGGCGACCCCTGGCTGGACCTGGAGTACATTCCCAAAAATATCCGGGTTGAACCGGGGGAATTGGTGATCACCTCCGGTTTAAGCGAAATCTACCCGGAGGGTTTGAAGATCGGGGTGGTTACGGATTTCAGTGAAACGGATTACGACATGTTTATGTCCGTCCGGCTAAAACCGGCGGTAAATTTCAACGCCCTGGAGGAAGTGTTCGTCATAAAAACCGAGATTCCGGAGAAGATCACCCTTGAATAAATCCCACCTCCGGTATCTCCTGGTATTTTTAGCGGCGCTCATCGTTCAGTCAACGGTTGTGAAGTACCTGGAGATCGTGCATTGGCGGCCGGACCTGTTGTTGATCATCCTGGTAATGTATGCGGTGCAGTACGGGCGCAAGCTTGGCAGCACTGCCGGCTTCCTGGTGGGGGTATCCAGCGACTTGATCTCCGGCGGCCTGTTGGGATTGGGCGCCTTATCCAAAACCATTACCGGTTTCATTGCCGGGGGGGTCTCGCGCCTGTTCCAGGAACGCAGCCAGTTCATTTTCACTCTTTTCCTGGGCGGGTTGATCCACGACCTCATCTACTTCTATATCAATACGCTGGGAAAAGAGGTCGCCTGGCGGGTAATCTGGTTCGTTCATATTATCCCCAACTTGTTTTATACCGCAATTGTGGGGATGGTCATTTATTATTTTGCAGGAAGATGGTTGAAGGCAGATGATTAACCTGTTGAGATTTCGACAAGGCGACCCCCGCCGGCTGCTGTTTTACGGGTTGATTGCCCTGGGGGTGGCGGTGCTGATCGGGGGATTTTATAACGTGCAAATTCTGCAACGGGATATCTATCTCGACAAATCCGAGCAGAACAGCGTCAAAAAAGAGACCCAGGTACCGGCGCGGGGATTGATTTATGACCGGAACGGCCAATTGATCGCCGATAACCGCCCCTCCTTCTCCCTCTACCTGGTTCCGGCCCAGACCACCCCCCAAACCATCGCCGCCCTGTCCGACCTCCTGGAGCTTGATGAGAGCCAGATTAAGAAGAATTTCCGGCGGGCGCGCCGCTTTCAAGCGGTGAAAGTGGCCCGCTACGTGGAACCGGAGGTGTTGACCATTTTGCAGGAAAATAAATTGAACCTGCCGGGACTGGAATGGCGGGTGGAACCGAAACGCAATTACCTGTTTCATCGCAGCTTTGCCCATGTTCTGGGAACCCTGGGCGAGATCGGGGAAGAAGAATTGATCGAGAACCCGGAGTACGAACCGGGAGACCTGGTAGGCAAAAAGGGGGTAGAGCAGGCCCTGGATAAAGATTTGCGGGGCGTCAAAGGATACCAGTTTGTAAAAGTGAACGCCATGGGCCGTAAAATAGAGCCGATTCCCGGCAAAAGCGCCCCCCCGAATCCCGGGAAAGATCTCTATCTGGCGATTGATGCACGCCTGCAACTGTTTGCAGACTCGTTATTCCAGGATCGGCGCGGCACGCTGATCGCTATCGACGTTCGCAGCGGTGAAATCATTACCCTGCTCTCAAAACCGGATTACGATCTGGACCTGTTTACCGAAGCGGTGAACCCCCAGGTATGGAGCGAACTGATGGCCGACTCCCTGAAGCCCTTGTTCGACCGCTCCACCCAGGGGCTTTATCCTCCCGGCTCTACCTACAAAATGATCGCCGCCATCGCTGCCCTGAATGAAGGCATTGTTACCCCGCAGTGGAGCGTGTATTGCCCGGGATATTTCCGGATCGGGCAGCGGGTGGTGCGCTGCTGGAGCGGGGGAGGGCACGGGGAGATGAGCATGATTTCCGCCATCCGCAATTCCTGCAACGTTTATTTTTACCAGTTGGGATTAAAGATCGGGATCGAGCATTGGACTAAATACAGCACCCTTTTCCAGTTCGGCAAAAAAACCGGCGTCGAATTGTTGACCGAAAAAGCGGGACTGGTTCCCAGTAAATCCTATTACGACCGGGTGTTCGGCCCCGGGGGATGGACCAAGGGATTGCTGGCCAACGTGGCCATCGGGCAGGGGGAATTGCTGGTTACCCCCCTGCAAATGGCGCAATTTGCCATGATCCTGGCGAACCGGGGGGTGTTTTACAAGCCGCACCTGTGCCACAAATTGGTCGATAAGATCAGCGGCGCCGAAACCCCGCTCACCTATCCGGCTCAAAAGCTCGAGGATGTCAAACCGGAAGTATTCGAGATCGTGTTGGAAGGAATGCGGCAGGTGGTCGCCGGGGGTACCGGCTGGCGGGCGGCGGTGTGGGGAATTAGCGGCGGCGGGAAGACCGGCACCGCGCAGAATCCCCACGGAACTTCCCACGCGTGGTACATCGGGTTTGCGCCCTTCGAGAACCCGGAAATAGCGGTAGCAGTGTTATTCGAGAATGGCGGATCGGGTGGAGGGGTCTCCGCCCCAATCGCCGGGGAATACCTGCGGAAATATTTTCATTACCAGGGAAAGTTCGATTATACCCAATACCGGCAGCACGTTCAGCGCCAGGAACAGAAACAGAGGGAGCAAGCGCGGCTGGACAGCCTCCGCGCCGCCGGGGCGATTGCGCCGGGAGATTCCGCTGCCTTCCCGGGAGAGGATTGAGATGGGGGGAAGTAAAAAGTGCAAAGTGGAAAGTGAAAAGTGGAAAGTTTTCCCCGCGAATGCGGGGATGCAAAGCTGCGATAGCGCAAGTGTGATCCTTTAGTGGCGATTTTTACCTCGTGAAAGAAACCGGGTTATGCTCAACCAACGCTTGAAGACACTGGATCCCATCCTGATTTTTAGTATGATCGGGTTGTTGGCAATCGGGCTGGTGGCATTATATTCTTCCTCGCAGTCGCTGGTGCAATCCGGCAGCGCCACGAATTATTTCTGGTCGCAAATCCGTTGGATTCTGATCGGGTTCGGCGCCTTGTTTCTTATTGCGTTCTTCCCCAACCGCTTATTGTACGAACTATCATATATTCTCTACGGAATCGCGCTTTTTTTGCTGGTCCTGGTTCTAATCTGGGGAACGGAAGGTTACGGCGCTATCCGGTGGTTGAGGTTTGGGGGATTCGGGTTTCAACCGTCGGAGTTTGCCAAAATCGCCACCCTGTTGGCGGTAGCGCGCTATTTATCCGAGGAACACCGGGATATTAATCGCCTGAAAACGTTTTTGGGGGCTTCGGCGTTTCTGGTTGCGCCGTTTCTGCTCATCGCAAAACAACCGGATTTGGGAACCGCGCTGGTGTTCATCGTGATGAGCCTGCCGGTGCTTTTCTGGGCCGGCTTGCGTTGGGAGAACCTGGTGCTGATACTGGCTCCCGGCTTAACCCTTTTTGCCTCTTTCAACCACGTCACGTTTTCCCTGGTGATGGTGCTGATTCTGGTGTACCTCTTCTATGTGAAGCCGCCGATGCTCCAGCGGGTCGCGTATTTCATATTGAATGTGGCCATTGGGTTGTTGACCCCTTTCCTGTGGAACCAGTTGAAAGATTACCAGAAACAGCGTATTACCACCTTCTGGAATCCGGAGGCGGATCCCCTCGGTTCCGGTTACCAGATTATCCAGTCGAAAGTGGCCATCGGCTCGGGAGGATTCCTGGGGAAAGGGTTCATGGAGGGATCCCAAACCCAGCTTCGCTTCCTTCCTGAGCAGCATACCGATTTTATTTTTGCGGTTATCGGGGAAGAGTTCGGCTTCCTGGGAATTTTGCTGGGACTGATCCTCTTCACCGTGTTCCTGGTGCGGATCGTGCAAATGGCGAATACTTACCGCAGCCGGTTCAGCGGCATTTTTGCAATTGGGGCGGGATCTATCATCGGGTTTCACATGTTCATCAACGCCGGCATGACCATTGGCCTTTTCCCGGTAACCGGGCTTCCCCTGCCGTTTGTCAGCTACGGGGGAAGCGCCTTGCTGACCAACATGTCCATAGTGGGAATCCTGCTCAATTTTTATCGCCATCGTTTCGAATACTAAGCGATTTGGCAGGTGGAGAGTTAGAGGTTGCAAGTGGCAGGTTGCAAGTGCGAAGTGGTATTAGGGAGGCTTCTTACTTGCCACTTCTAACTCCCCTGATCGCCGGAATGATAATCATGGGAGCGGCGCATAGTAATAAATGCTTGACAGACCTATATTTAATTTATAAATTTGGCCTGACTTTGAGGGGAAATTATCATGAAACCGATGAACAAAATTCTACAAATCGCTTTATTGCCGCTGCTGGTCATTATGATGGGGTGCGCCGGGTCTAAATCTAATCAAGTCTCGGAATCCGAACAGGTAACCCCCGCCCAGCAAAATGAATACAGCGAGATCGAACAATTACTGGGAATTAGCCCGGCAGACCAGCAAACCGCTTCCCCGGAGCAGGGGCAGGATGACTTGCTATCTCTCCTGCAAGCGAACGAAGGGGACCAGACTTCCGCTTCAAAGGAACCTGCTGAAGCAGACCAGGTGAGCCAGTTGGAGCAGGAAGTAACCCAGTTGAACAGGAGACTCGAAGAGAAAGATAAAACCATATCTCTCCTGAAGGCGCAGGTAATGGCCATGGAGGAGAAAAAACCTGCCGGTACTTATGTTCTTGCCGGGGGAGCCGAAATCAGCGACCAGGATTATGAGCTTAACTATCAACAGGGATATGATTTGATTCGCAATCGGCAATATCAGCAAGCGATCCAGGTTTTCGAATCCTTGCTGGCGGCCAATACGAAGCACAGTTTATCCGACAACGCCCAGTATTGGATCGGGGAATGCTATTACGCCCTCGGCGATTACCGGGCTGCGGTGGTAGCGTTTGAAAAAGTATTTACCTTCGCAAATTCCAATAAAAATGATTACGCCCAGTACAAATTAGGGCTTTGTTATTATAAGCTGAACGACATGAAGCGGGCGAAGGAAGAATTTCAAAGTTTAGTTGACAATTACAAAAACCCGGATTTAATTAGCAAGGCCGAAGAATACCTGGCGAAGTTGTAGGTTAATGTCGGAGCTGTTTGGCCTTCAGGGGCGGTTAGCTCAGCTGGCTAGAGCGCTGCGCTCACATCGCAGAGGTCACAGGTTCAAGTCCTGTACCGCCCACAAAATCACCGCGGCCATCCCGATACGCGCGGGATAGCGCCTCAAACCTTTAAAACTATCCGGCGAGGTAGTAAAGGGATTCAGATGAAGCTTTGTTCTAATAAATGGCAAATTCTATCTAACTCGTAGCCTTTGGAGTTCTTCCAAAGGCTATTTTTTTTATTCAACCAAAGGGATTTGAAATGGCTGAGAAAATTAAAGCAACCGTGTTAACCGGCGAGGATATGAGCCGGATTATTACCCGCCTGGCGCACGAGATACTGGAAAAAAATCGCGGCTCGGATAACCTGGTACTGGTCGGACTGCGCACCCGGGGGGCCTACCTGGCCACCCGCATCTCCGGGAAGATCGAACAGATCGAGGGCAAAAGCATTCCCACCGGCTTTCTGGATGCCACTCTTTACCGGGATGATTTCCGCACCCGCCTGAAGCAGCCCGCCGTGGAAGTGACCAACATTCCCTTCGCCATCGACGAGAAGAACATCGTTCTGGTGGACGATGTTTTATACACCGGCAGAACCGTGCGGGCCTCCCTGGATGCCTTAATGGATTTTGGGCGCCCGGCGCGTATTTACTTAGCCGTTTTGGTGGACCGTGGACACCGGGAGCTGCCCATCAAGGCCGATTTTGTAGGGAAAAATATTCCCACCTCCATTGGAGAAGAGATCCGGGTTAAAATGGCTGAAATTGATGATGGCGATGCGGTGGAACTCATCGAAGCTCC
>WYBG01000245.1 GCA_011526015.1 Deltaproteobacteria bacterium
CTGGCGCGGTGGCGGCCCTCGTAGGGGCGCTCCATCCAGCGCACGTTCCGGAAGCGATAACTGCTAACTTTCAGGATGCGGTCTTCAGCCAGGCGGTGCACCTGAACGCCGTGCAGCCGGAGTTTGGCAAGCTGTTGCTGCCATTCCCGGGGAACCAGGTAGGCGTGGGGCGCCTGCGCGGAATCCTTGACCACGGCGCGTTTGTAGAAGGGAATTTCATAATTTGCCGGGGCCTCGCCGTATTGCACCCACAACCCGCCGGAAATTTCGCTGCGGGAGATTTGCTGCTCCACCCCCAGAAACGGGGTGAGCACGCTGTCTCTCATGTCCTCCTCCAAACGAAGCGGCAGGAATTGCCCGGCCAACTGCGTAGCGGTTTGCTGGTCGGAGAGCCGGTTGGCGCGCAGCAGCGCCGCTTTTTCCCGGTTGCACAGTTCTAAGATCGCGCCCATAAGCCGGTAGGTTGCGTTTACCCGGGTGCGGTAATCTTTGAGCATGTGGGTCTCGATCAAATAGAACACCCGGTTTTGAATGGCGCCGTAGCCGGTGGAATAGCGCGGCTCGAAGGGGCTGCACACCAGCCCGCCAAGGATATCCGGGCGCTCTTTGAACCAGAAATAGCGCATCATCGGCAGCCCCTGCTCCTCCATGCTGCGGTTCAGGAACGGCTCCATGGTTTCGGAAATCCAGCGGCGCAAGGGTTCCGCCACGTCCTGCTGGTCTTCCAGGCCGTAGGTGATCACGTAGCGGTGGTCTGCCCCGTCGGTGACGTGGGTATCCGCCAAAAAATCCGGCAGCCAGCGATTGAACAGTTGCAGCCAGGCCTGCATCTCCGGCGCTTCCGCTTTCAGATAGTCGCGATTGAGGTTGAGGTTCTGCGCGCTGGCGCGGAATCCCACCTCCCGGGGGCCGTTCTGGTTGATGCGGCTATGGGGGCCGAAATTTTCGTGCCCGTCCACGTTGAAGATCGGGATGATTAACAGGGTAACCCCGTTCAGCAGGTGCGCCAGGGATTTCGTGATCGCCAATTCCCGCATCAGCATCAGGCCGGCGTCTTTGCCGTCCGGCTCCCCGGCGTGGATGCAATTCTGGATCAACACGATGGCGTTGCCGGAGGCTTTCGCCTTTTCGGGGGTAAAATTCCCGTTCCTGTCGAGGATGACCAGGGGCAGCTCCCGCCCCTGGGGGCTTTCGCCGAAAGTGGTGTAGCGTACCCAGGCGGAAGCTTTCTCTAAGCGGCGGCAGTAGTCCAGGGTTTCGCGGTAGCGGGGGGTCTCCGTAAAAGCGGATTGTTCCGCGGGGGTAAGCCAGCCCGGGGGAACATCTGCCGGCGCGGCAGTTAGCAGAAGGCCGCTGAGCGCCGGGATGAGCAGGAACAGGGTTATACTCTTCAAGGAAATAGAATGAGTTTTTCTCTGCGCCTCCGGGGGAGCGAGGTCGCACAGTGCGACAAGCATCCTTGCTTGTCGCAAAAGCGCAATTTGTGCCCCTGGGTAGTATAAAACGCTGCTGCCCGCCCGGTTTTTGATGAAAAATCGCATTGCCAATCCTGCCATGCCGGCTCTCCCTGTAAAGCGCACCGGGAAACGTAATGATTTAATGGGAAAAATTCAAGCGAAGAAGGCGCTGGATGTTCGATGCTGGATACTCGATGCTCGATACTTGATGCTCGATGCTGATAAATCGGCTAATCCGGTATCCAGCATCCAGCATCCAGCATCGAGCATCCAGCATCCAGCATCCAGCATCGAGCATCGAGCATCGAGCATCCAGCATCGAGCATCCAGCATCGAGCATCGAGCATCGAGCATCGAGCATCCAGCATCGAGCATCCAGCATCGAGCATCGAGCATCGAGCATCGAGCATCCAGCATCCAGCATCAGCGCCGTTACCGTATTCCCAGCACCCGCCCGATCACAAACAGCGCCCAGTAAGAGATGAGCAGCGCCCCGGCAATGTTCATCACAAAGCCGGCCGCCAACATCCGGCTCAGCGATACCCCTTTCACCCCCCCGAAGGCCAGCCCGTTTACCCCGGTGGCGATGGGGCTCATAAACGCGCAGGTGCAGGACAGGGTAATGATGATCAATCCCTGCACCGCCGAAAAACCCAGGCGTTCCGCCAGCGGCAGGGCGACGATAAAAAAGCTGAGCTGCACCGCGGTGTTGCTCAATATCTCGGTGGCGAAGGAGGTGATCAGGGCGAGAATCAGGTAGATTGCAAAGACCGACAATTCCCCCGGCAGAATTTTTTCCGCCAGTTCCGCAAAATAAAGATGCAGCTTCAACAGATATAATATGCCCGCCAGCGCCACCGCAACCCCTACGAACACGAAGCCCCGGGCCGGGAGATCGCTGTAACAATCCTTGAGCATCAAGAGCGGCCTTTTCCCGGTATTTTCCCATCCTGTCAGGGGAAAAAAGAACAAAAACAGGCTGAACAGGGCGGTGAACGCGCCGGTGGCGATCAGGATGCCGCGCCCGTGGGCGGGATATTGCATCAGCAGCGCCGAGAAGAGCAGCGAGGAAAGAAAAAATATCAGGGTAATAATGAAGCCGGTCTTTTGCAGGGGGTGGTGAGTCTGGCCGGCGTCGAAGGGCAGGCGGATGGGCCGGGCGGCAAATCGCCAGGTGCGGAAAACGCCTGCCAGCGCCAGCCAGGCGACAGCGACGAAACAGATCACCAGGGGAATTCCCCACACCAGCCAGGCGGCGAAGGTGAGCATCTCGCTGCCCGGAACCCCCTTCAATTCCGCGTAACTGACCAGGATGCCGTTGGCCGGGGTGCCGGTGAGGGAGCCCATGCCGCCGATATTCGCGCCGTAAATGGCCGAGAGCGCCAGCAGGGTAGGCACGTTTTTATGGGTCGGGTCGGCGGGATCGAAGGACTGGCGGAGCAGTTCCAAAATCGGCAGCAGGGTGAGCACCGTGATGGCGTTGGGAATGAAAAGCGAGAGGAACGCCGAGAGCGCCAGCAGGTAGAATAAGATCCGCGACAGGGAGAGGTGCTTCTCCCCAATGAAGAAAAACACGATGCGCTGGGGAAGTTTTACCTTGATGATCAGGCGGGAAACCAGGAAACCGCTGATCAGGAAAAAAATGACCTGGATGGTGTCCATGCTCTAAGCTTACGCATTACGGAATACCCTTCGACAAGCTCAGGGTAAACTCTTTTACGCAATACGTATTACGCAGCTTGTATTCCGTATTGCGTATTTCGTATGGCGTCGTGAATAGAAACCGGTGAATACGGAAACCAACTTACGATAAAGGCAGCACTCTTCAAAATCGAATTTCATTTGACAGTCCCGGGCCTCAACCGTATATTCTGCCGCCATGCACAAACGCTTTGCCAAATCCCTGGAAAAAACCTTCAAACGCTTGCTGAAGGGTTTTTTGCCGGGCATTCTCCCCCAATCCGCCAAAGAAAAGCCCCGCCCGGATGATCTCCGCAAAATCCTGGTGTTTCGCCTGGATCAGCGCATCGGCAACGGGATTTTACTGCTTCCCCTGCTGCGCGCCATCCGCGCATCCCGCCCGGCGGCGGATCTCCACCTCTTGATCCATCACCCCGTGGCGGATCTCTTCCGCGCCGCCGCCGGCAGCCTGATCGACCGATTGTGGCCCTACGACCAGCCCGCGCTGATGAAGCGGCCCTGGCAGTATCTGGCGCTGTTTTGGAAATTGCGGCGAGAACGGTTCGACGTGGTGATTACCTCCCACAACCCGGATAATTTCTCTCTTTCCCAGGCGCTGGCCGGGCGCTTTTTTAAACCGCGCTGGCTGGTAGGTTTCGATTGGAAAGAAAACGCCCGTTTTTACGATCTGGCGGTTACTTCCTCCGCCGCCAAACCCTACGCCGACGCGATGGTGGACCTCTGGCGGGCGCTCGACCCGGGCGCGGCCTTCACCGCGGGCGGATTGCGGGTTCCTGCGGAAGTAATCTCCCGGGTGACCGCCAAATTCCCCCCGGCCGCAGGGGGCGGAATCCTGATCTGGCTGGGCGCGACCGGCAACAAAGTACTGCCGGGGGATATTTTTTCTTATTTGTATGAACAAATCCGCGAGCACAGCGACCTTCCGGTGCACTTTGCCGCCGGCCCGGCGGACCTGGAGCGGCTATCCCGCTATCCTCAATGGATTCAGGAAAAAACCCTGGTCTGGAAAGAACCCCTGCTGGAGACGGCGGCGTTTTTTTCCTGCTTCCAGTTCTTCGTTTCCGGCGATACCGGTCCCATGCACTTAGCCGCGGCGCTCGGCATTCCCACCCTGACCATTTTCGTGGATTCCAACATTCAGCAATACGGCTATAATGACGGGGAGCGCCATTTTTCCCTGCTCTGGAAAAACACCCCGGAAGACCGCCGGATATTGAACCGCTACCTGGAAATGCTGCTGAAAATGGCCGCGCCGGGGCAGTAACAGGA
>WYBG01000025.1 GCA_011526015.1 Deltaproteobacteria bacterium
ACCACAAAAGTTTGAGTCGC
This sequence comes from Deltaproteobacteria bacterium, assembly GCA_011526015.1. Lineage (GTDB taxonomy): Bacteria > Calditrichota > Calditrichia > RBG-13-44-9 > J075 > JABWBP01. The sequence goes on from WYBG01000025.1 coordinate 21, forward strand.
GCTGGAATTTACCAGCACGTCCCCAAAATCATGAGAGGATGGGTTTACGGAAATATCCGGGTCTCCGGTTACGGTAAACAAACCGTTCTGCAGCGTAACCGGGGGATCCCCGGCGTTAAAAATAAAATCTTGCAGCGTCAAAGGAGTGGTTTGGCCCGGCAGGGCTGCCGCATTCACATCAAAATTGATATTCACTAAAACACCGCTGCCGCTTAACGGATCGGTGGAAAAAGTGCCCAGGGTGATCTGGCCGGGTTGGATATTCGGAAAGATGGTAAGACCGTCGGAAATCGTGCCCGCGGTAGAAACGCCGGTGGCGGTTAAAATATTGGAATCGTAGGTAAGGGTGCCCTGGTAAGAAATAACGTTACGCCCGGTAAGATCGCCCACAATGATCGGAACGGTTACGGAGACGCCCGGATCGCCGCTGGCGGTATCGGGGAGGCTGACCGGGATAGATTGTGTAAAAGCGAACCCGATGAGCAACACGAAAAAAATACCCGTTAAGCGTAACGTTTGAGATAATTTCATACCAGGGTCCTCCAAAGTGGATGGATGAATATCAACTCGCTAAACAAATTATATCAAATTGAATGATGGAGATTTCGTAACTATTCAGCCCACTAAACACACAAAATAAACGAAAGGAATAAACACGGCTGAACTGCTTATGAGAATTGAAAAAGAACAAAATCCATTCCTTTCGTATTGTCTTCCTTCATTTAGTTTGTTTCGTTTGTTTCGTGGGCAGAACAGTTACGAGATTCCCAATTCCGGCCTTGAGACTTACCAGGATTATTAAGGCTACCTGGCTACCAGCATTTTCCGGGTTGCCATAAAATTGCTGCCGGAGAGAGCCATAAAATACACCCCTGAAGCAACCGGATTACCCAAACCATCGCGGCCATTCCATATTACCCGGTAGGCGCTGGGAGACAGGCGCTCATCTAACAGCAGCCGCACCAGCCGCCCCGAAATATCATATATGGAGAGGCGCACATTCCCGCGGTTCGCTTCAGCCTCCGCTATATCGAAGCGGATCACCGTTTCGGCATTGAAGGGATTGGGATAATTTTGGTATAGAGCAAACTGTTTAGGAAGGCCGCTCCCGGGGATGATAACCAGATCGGTAGTAGTGGTCACCGTAAAAAGGCCGTTCTGTAATGCCGCCGGGGGATTGCCGGAATTGAATACAAAATTTTGAAACGCCAAAACGGTTGACTGGCCGGGTACGGATGCGCCGCTCACTTCAAAAATAATTTTGACCAAAACGCCGCTGCCGCCCAGGGGAGTTACGGAAAACGCGCCCAGGGTAATCTGGCCGGGTTGGATATTGGGAAATACCGAAAGCCCCTGGGAAATTGTGCCCTCGGTAGAGACGCCGGTAGCAGTTAAAATACCGGGATCAAATATAATGCTTCCCTGGTAAGAAAGCACATTTCTGCCGCTCAGGTCCCCAACCTCGACAGGAATCGCCACCGTGCTGCCAGGTAACCCGGATGCGGTATCGGGCAGGGTGACCGGGATGGGCTGGGAGAAAACCAGCCCGGTGATCAACAGCAAATTCAGCAAAATCAGGTTAAAGAAATAAAGCGGCTTCATACGCATGGTTAATCAAAGAAAAGAGTTGGGGATGTTAGAAAGGAGTAATGGATTGTTGGATGGTTGAATGGTTGAATAACAATTTAGCAATTCAACCATTCAATCATTCAACCATCAATCCATCACCCCGGTAATTCCAACCAGAACACCTTCATAATGTCCATAGAACTCACTTGACTATCAGCATCTTCTGGGTTGCCGAAAAATCGCCGGCAGAGATGGTGTAGAAATAGACCCCGGTAGCAACCGGGTTGGCGGATTCATTGCGCCCATCCCATTTTACCGCGTAAGAGCCGGGGGAGTGTTCCGCATCGATCAAGCGCCGCACCAGCTGGCCGGAGATATTGTAAATGGATACCCGAACCTTCACGCTATTACCTTCGAGCCGGGGAATATCAAAGCGGATGGTGGTTTCCGGATTAAAAGGATTGGGATAGTTTTGATACAGGGCAAACCGTTCCGGTATTTGCTGGCCTTGATTGAAAGCCCCGGCGGTGGCCTGGAAATTGGCCAGGTCATCGGTCAGGTTGAAGATTTCCAATCGGCCGGCGTTGTTCTCGCCGGATTTCACCCGGAATCGCATTTCGATCAGACTTCCGGCAGTTGCGGAGGCAATTGCTTCGGTATTAAACCCGCCCAGGCGGATTACATCCTCACTGACCCGGCTGCTCTTGAGCGTGACCCACTCCCGGGTCAACAGCGAAGGGGCAATGCCCAGGAATTCCAGTTGTTCACCCGGGAAGCGCAAATCCAGCCCGAATGCGGAAACTCCCTCGGGATTATTCACCCATATCGGCACGCTGATGGTATCGCCCGGGGCTCCACTAACATCCCCCGCAAAAACTTCCGACACGTTGCCCCCCGTTTTCGCCAGGGTGCCGCAGGGCGGAATGGGAGTTCCCAGGAACGCATAGAAGATGGTTAACGCGTCGCCGGGAGTTATGGTGTTGCTGCAATTTACATCCGCAGTAATGAATTCGCAGCCCGCCGGGGTATGGATGCCGAGGTAAATCTCCATGGCCAACAGGGCATCCGCCGGGGTGATGCTGCCGTCTTCATTCACGTCCCCGTCCGGGGCGCAGCCGCTGACGGTGAGTTGTACCGGCAGGCGCAGCAGGCCCTCATCGGGATCATTGCTTTGAACGTGCAGGCCGCCCTGGTAAACCCCATCGGAGGTAATGCCGGCGGTGGTAAATTGCACGGTAAGGTCCATACTGCCGCCGGGCAGGATTTGGCCATGATCCGGGGTAATAGTCAACCAGGGAATATCCTCCCGGGTTGCGGAGAGCGCCCGGATGATCCAGGCGTCATCCACCCCGTTGCCGCCCAGATCGCCTAACAGGAACCAGGAAGAGCCATCGCCGGAGTAGCGCGCCCGCCCGGCCTGGTTCACTCCTTCATCCGTGGTGCCCTGGGGATGGGGCACGTTTTGAAAGCCGAACCCGATCCAGAATTCCTCCCCGGCGCTGAACGACACCGAGTCGTTCAGGGCGATGAGGAATTCTTTACCGGCGGCGCTCAAATAATCGCTTCCGCTTAAGGTCTGGCTCAGCAGCACCGTTCCGGGACTGCCGGTGGCGCTGTTATGCGCGTACACCCGCAGTTCCACCGCGGCAGTGCTGGATTGGGTGCGGTAGTAGGTGCGCACGTGGGTCAACACAAAAGGATCCGCGGGGGTAAAGCGACCAGCGGCCCAGAAGGGAACGGCGCTTCCAAAGCCGGTAAAGAAATCCAGCGGGGGATAAGTGTCATAAAACAACGAATCGAGAATATCCACCTGTATCAACGGCGAGCCTGATTTGTGGGTCTGTTCTCCCGGCTTCGCGGTTTCACCGCCGTTTACTTTTTGCAGGGGCGGGGCATCTTCAAAACTTGCTTCCGGGGCGGCGGAATACGATTGGCCGGGGCTGGGTTTGCCCGGCTTTTGCTTCATCTTTACAGAAGGCACGGTGTCGGAAGGCACTTCGACGACCTGGAAGATGAGGGTATCGGAGCCGGTATTCTGGATGGTCAGCGCCTGGGTAGTGGTATCGCCTAATTCCAGGGTGGCCTGGAGGCTTAAGGGGGATACTTGAATGTTGGCCACTTTCTCAATCGTGATCACCTTGCGGTCTTCGCGGATGAAACTTTGGCCGGAGGTGAAAGCGCCCATGGCCTGGAGCCGGAATCTTCCATCAAGTGTGGGGATATGCGTGCCGCCATAAATGCCATCGCCCGGCCCGAAATCATTATGCGCCCCATCGTCAAATAGCGACAGGGATGTAATTAAAGTGCCGTCAAGCGCAATCAAGTTAAATGTTACCGAAGCGATACTATCCCCGGAAAGGGCAACTTGTAAGTTCTCCGGGACGCCAAACGTCCAGACCGGGCTGGAGTTTAGTGATAGAATGATTGGGGTATCGCCGGAGATATCGAGGGTGAAATCGCCGCTGCCAGTTATATTTGAAGTCCAGTTCCCGACCGCGGGGTCGGACACTCTATAAAACTCGAAATTGGCTCCGGAGAGATAGGTTACATCCGGGTCGCTGGAATTGAGGGGGGTACCGTCCGGCCGCTGAATGGAGAAGCTCAAGCTTGCGCCTGTTTTTTCTTTCAGGTTGAAGGATATATCACTAATGGTCGAGTCGGCTGCAACGGTATAACTTTGGGCGTTCGAGGCATCGCGCACGGCAACCTGGCTGCTCAATTGTAAATCCGAGACCACCACTTGAAATGCCTCGGTAAAATAAAAATCCGTAATAAAGAAAAACTGGCCCCCGGTTTCTTCGGATATCTGGGAGAACGCATCAAACCCGCTGATATATTCTTCGATGCCGGGTAATCCTCCGCCGCTCCATGGTTTGCTTCCTTTTTCGGGCCGAATTTCTTCAAAGCTTTCCCCGGCAATTTTTCCACCCTGGTTATCAAACCCGGGCGACATAGGCGGCGGGCAATCGCCGGTTAAGATGGTATTTACCTTTATATTGGCTAAAAATAATTGAATTTTGGTAATGATGACTGCAAACAAACCGGCGCTGGGAGAGGCATCAGTAGCCAGGATGGCAGTGCCCCCCTTGGGCATGTGCCCGGTCAGGCTTGCCAGGGCTTCTACCGAGGATTCCGGGCATTCATCCCCGCCGGAGGCAGACAGCGAATTTACCCAGGCCAGGATGGTTGCTTTATCTTGGGTTTTTCCTCGAAAATCCACATAATCTTTGAAAGTGATCAAATAGTATTCCGGAAAAACATCCGGATCATTGTCGAGGTTATTTACGGTATTCTGAAGCTCTGCTTTGACCCCGGCAATCTCCTCCCACATGCTGCCGGTATCGTCGATCACAAAGGCAATTTTTTGCACGATGGCGAAGCGGTGGAGTTTGTCCTGGCCGCCGGTTCCCTGGAGCATTCCGTTTGCATCACGCACCAAGTTGTTTGCGGGATTGATGTTTGCCGGGCCGTTGATTTGCAGGATCTGATTTTCGGCCAGGTCTTTCCCATCAAAGGTGATGGTTTGCTTCCCATTCCGCGGTTGGGTGGTGGGGAGCACATCTTTGGGAATGGTGGCTTCCCAGGTGGTGCGTTCATCCATCGGTTGAGAAGAATGCAGAATGGGAACAAAACCTAAGGGTTCGATATTGATAATCTTTGCTTCCTTCATCGGTTCGCTAAATTCTACGGTAATTTTCACATCCGCATCGCCATTAGCGCCTTTACCAATGTTATTATCTGGATCGGAATCGGGGCCATAGATTAAATTTGTTCCGTCAAACGTCCACTCTCCTTGATAAAGGGTTTCACCACCACTTTCTACGGTAACTTTTTTGACGTAGGGGCGGAAATTGTCAACCAATACTTCTTTTGTCTTAGAATCGGTTGATCCATTAAAAGCAGCAGCTTCAATCTCAACTGTATATTTGCCATCTTTATATTTGGCCTCATCATTAATCAAAGCAGCAGCATCTCCTCCCGTAGATCCGGTTGGAGCTGTCATTGCATCATCATCATTTTCTCCAGTTTTAACTTTTGTCTGCCAAGCATTACTAAGCACATTGGATGTAGCATCTGAATTTGATGGCATATTTTTACCGCAATTTGTCACAATATAATAATTGAAGTAAAAATATTCCGATGATGTTCTATGATTGATATCAAATACCAGTTCACTCTTAGTTACTGAGTTCCAATCTCCAGGCGGCACATCAAAATCGATTAGCAACCTTTTAGAAACATTGACTGGGCCCATTACTTCATAACTAATAGATGTTATACCAGGTCGAGTATTATTGATACCGCCTGCTGTGACTTTTGTGTGAGCATGACTTACAATATCTACATCTCCATATATTACCCTTGCACCATCTATGACGTCCGTAAAATCATGGGTTGTAGAAGAACTATTATCTTTTTTGAAAAAGGTTTCGTTTGCATCTATCTCTGGAGTTTGGGTAAGAGCCGTAGAAAATTCACCTAACGGATGAACTAAACACTCTCGTTGTGTATGAGGCACATGAGTTTTCATAAAATGCATATGATCTACTACACCCCCTGAACCTGTTGAAGGCCAATCAGCAACTTTCCCAACGGTCGAATCAGTACTTAATATCCGTGTGGCATTAGCCGCTCCATCATCTATTACACTTTTCCAGCTAGGTGGAATGTCGTAAATATGACCAAGCGACCAGCCTGTGTTATCAGTAGTATTGGAACCAAGCCAAACTGCTCCTTGAAGATCATCCTTATTATTATTTGGAACCGTCCGTGTTATATCAAGTACCCAACCGGTCATAACTGCTTTAACTTCAGTACCCCAGGTCTTTGGGAAATCTATTCCCGGATGAAAAGCGTTTGAGCCTTGATAATCTCCAAAGTTGTGATTAATAACATGAGGGGAATTCTGTGGAACAAAAGGATAGGAAAGTTGAGACAATAATGTTTGTGGGACCATGATACCTAAATTGGCCCACAGAGCTACTATAAAGATTGAAGGGATAGCTCTATCCCTTATGATCATAAAATTCATTTTTCACACCTCCATTAATAATCAACATACTTGAGTTTCACAAATTTTCTTATTCAATTTTAGCACTTTTGGCACGATTTTTATCAGAGATTCATAAGTTATTTATTAATAAAGAATTGCAACTCTATTGTTTTTCTACTGAGTCAGCGAAAAGTTGATTCAAAAATTTAATTCGGCTATCGGCATCAACAGAAACAAAATTTTTCCAGAATAGAATTTTTCAGTGAAAAATTGTTAAATTTACAAGGTACTGGAAATTATAGACTTAAGGAGTCATAACAAACTTTATACCAAAAGGGCTGTTTTTTAGCAAATTATTTTTGGGTAGTCTCCTTGTTAAGTGTTGCTGCGCTCTAATCTGTTTATTTCAACCGCAGAGGGCGCAGAGATCGCGGAGTTATGGCGATGGGAAGTATAGTTTTGGAGAAATATTTTGTAATCTCTGTGTTCTCTGCGCCCTCTGCGGTTAAAAAAACATCAGCAACACTTTAGAAGGGGACTATCTATTTTTGTGAAACTCAAGAACATATATGTACCCGGAGTGCTAGTTGATGACCAAAACCCAGGTAAAATAGACAATTTTTAGCCGATCAGCGAAAAACAAGCATTTTGGAACCCTTATTTTGCTTGAGCTCTAAAGAACTAGCACTACAGGTATATGTACATATTTTTCTCTTAAAAAGTAAAATGATAGAGGTATCCATTCGAAGTATCAAACATATACGTATCCATGTTCGATGATATTACTTTCAAATCCCCCCAAGAACTCACTTCAACTTTCCATGTTTTGTTCTTGATTAATTCTCCCTCCTCGTTAAATAAAAGCATTTCTCTACCCTGTTGTCCTGAATATGCGAAGGCGGTTACAAATTCCCCACTTTCATTAACGGAGCAATCGGCTATTAACCATTTTTGGTCTTTTATTTTTGTTTCCCATTCCCAAATTGTTTGTCCACTTTGTGTTTCCACTAGAACGATATGCTTAAAACCAAATGCAACTAAATATTTACCTTCAGATGAGGTCGAAAGTTTATATTTACCATAATTATCGATTTTAGGCTTGATCTGATGAATTAAGCTTCCTGAGTGGTCATATATAAGAATGTATTGATTTCTACCAGCATCAGAATAACATGATGCTATTACATGGGTATCAGTGACCTCTAACTCACCAGTAAAATGTAGGTTGGGAGTTGTGGCTTCCCAGACCTTTTGTCCAAGTCTATTGAATCCAACAAATCGGTCATTTATCGATACAGAACCATCCATATCTTCCCCACTCACACTGACCAAGAACAAATTACCATCCGGTGAAAGTTGTACTCCTCGAGAAGGATCAAATTGAATATCCCTATGAAAATTGATCAGTGTTCCCTCAGCATTATAAAAGTTTATACTATAATATGGATCTATAATTGAATAACCATGCACTGCTACCACAATTTTGCCATCATCCGAAATAACAACTTTCGCATTTGGAACATCATTTTGTTCCCATAATTTCTGTCCGACTTGATTAAACAAAGATAATTTGGAAAGAATTTCTTCTGGTTTCTCCTTCTTTAAGACTCCCCAGAAGACTCCGTTCCTTGAAACAACTGGAAATTCAAGCTCGTTGAGAAATTTTTCAACAATAACTTGTTCTCCACCGTTAATTACCAGAATACGCTCTTTAGTTATGATCGTCCGAGTATTCTCTTTTAATGACTTCGCTGGTGAACGAGAAGCTCGAACATCTAAAAGTTCTGAAAAGGTTTTTTCAGGAGACATAGTAAAACCCCTGTCATCCGACTCATTCACAGTATCTTGTCCGAGTAATTGAGAAGAGTAAAAAATTAATCCAAAGAAAAATAATAAAGCCATGAGTGTTATTTGAAACTTCATAATCTCTCCTCTAAAAAGATATTTAAGGATTATTTTAAAACTGACTCTGATTATTTTCTACTAAAGAATAATTTTGTTAGCAGAATAAGTGTCATTTCATCAATGTCATTCTTTTTGTTTTTATAAAGCGGTTCACATTGCCAATTATTTTAATAGAAACTTTGTATATATAATTTCCCGAAGCCACTTCTAAACCTGATCCATCTTTACCATCCCATGTCAGCCCATATTGTCCAATCCCCTGAATATTGTCCATTAAAACCCGAACCTCTCGCCCCATTATGTCATAAATCGCCAGCCGCACCATTCCCGGTTGGAATAATTCATAAACAATCCGGGTCCCGGAGTTAAACGGGTTGGGATAATTCTGGTAGAGCCGGAAGTCAGAAATCGCCTCTGCCGGGCTGTGGGTATGGATCGCGGTAGCGCCGGCGATTAGCTCTCCATCAGTAGTGGTCGCGCCGCTCAGATCATCTACAAAATTGAACAGATGCAAAATCCCCTGCCCGCTTGCGCCCGCCGGAATCGCCAGCCTCACTCGCACCAACACCCCGGACACCGTAATAGGGTTTAAATTAAACCCGCCGATGGTGACTTCCCCGGGACTAATTTCCGAGCCGTCAATCGCCAGCCAGCTTTGCGTAAGCGTCCCGGCGGAGCTAATCCCAACATAGTCTGCCAGGTTAGCGGGATATGCCAGGGTTGCTCCGAAGGCGTCAATCGCTACGCCGCCGGGATTGGTAAGGATAAGAGGGATTGCGATAGTATCCCCAGGCGAGCCGCCCGCCTGGGATGGTGGGCTCAGATCAAGCTGCGCCAGGGAGACATTGATACTTCCCATCAACAGAAGCGCCGGAAAAGCGGCTTTTGCTGCCCGGATGATTTTCCTTAGAATCTCCTTCAAAGCGTCTTCCCCATCGAATCAAGACCTCAAAGGTTTCAGACCTCAAAGGTTTCTGAAACCTTTGAGGTTTTTAAATTTTACCTGAGCACCATCAGCTTGCGGGTTTTAAAGAATTCCCCGGTCTGAATGCGGTAGAAATAGACCCCGCTGGAAACCAGGTTGCCGCGCTGGTCGGTGGCGTCCCAAAGTAACTGGTGGTATCCCGCGTCTTTGTCCCCTTCGAACAGGGTTTTGATTTCCTGCCCGGTAAGGTTATAAATCTTGACGCTGACCCGCCCCGCCGCGGGCAGCCCGAATTTGATCACCGTTTCCGGGTTGAAGGGGTTGGGGTAATTTTGATACAATTCCAACTCCCGGGGAACTTCAGCCGAAAGATTCAGGCTGGCTTTCAAGGGCGCCTGGGATTCCCGGTTGACCAGCAAGCGATCCACGGAAACCGGCAGCGCGTCGGCGTTTTCCGGGATAATTTCCCATGTCAGAACCAGGAACGCGCCGCTTTCGGCAAAGGGTTGAGCGGCATACATGCCCAGACGCAGGCGCCCTTTTTCGGCGTCGTTGGCCATTACCGTCCACCCTGGCAAGGGGCAATCCGCTTTAACGAATTTTAGCTGTTGTGCGGGATAGCTAAGCTCCATATCGAAAGAAAACGCCGGCAGGGAACCGTCGAAGTTCAGTAGGGTGAGCACTTCGGCTCGACCGGCTAATTTGCGCGGTTTTTCGACCAGCAGGGTAACCCGGTTTCCGGTTCCCCCGGCCCTGGCCAAAATTGCCGCGGCGGGCGCCCAACTGCCGTCCAGGTCGCCCAACAGGGTGGTCAGGTAATCTTCGTTTTGTTTATTGAAGAGCAGCGGTTCATAGCTGCGGAAAGCCGGCTCGAAGCGCCACTCCCCGGTATGGTCGTCGGGGCTGAAGGGGGGCAAACCCACCGCATAACGGCAGGTGAGCGCGGCGTCGAAGGTGAAGATGTTCCCATCCTCATCCACGTCCGCGGAGAGGGAATCGCAATGGTCTGCGGTATCGATCCCCACTGCAATCCGGGCGATCAGGGCGGCGTCGAAACAAGTGATGGAAAGGGCGCCGATGTCCCCGGTTTTGGAAGGGGTAACGGTATAATTTAAATTGCCGTCCAGGGCTTGAAAAAGATAGAACCCCGCGGTATCGGTCAACTGGATAGCGGAGCTTCCACCACTCAGGGCCATCTCCGTGTTTTCGACCGCTCCCCCGGTCTGGCAATAACTGACCGTCCCGCTAATGTCAAATTTATTCTCGATAAAGGTGAACTTCGCAGTACACTGGTTCATTCCCGCCAGGTCGTCAACCAAATCCTGGATACTAAGCTGGCTGGTATCGCCGTCAGCGCAGCCGCCGCAGGAAACCGTAAAATAAACCGTGCCCAGGGCACCCGTGCTGCCAACCGGTATCGGCGTGGTGCCGTACCCGCCGATGATCAACTGCCCGGGGGCCAGCAAATTTGCCCCCACAAATTCGAATCCATTGGTGAGATCCCCTGCGCTGGTGCTGTCATACGCCAGCATCGCGGGATTGAAAATTAGCTTTAGTCCGAAGGCGTCAATTGCGCTGGCGTTTTGCTCGATTTCGATGTTCACCGCCACCACGTCGTTGGTTCCCCCTTCTGCATCCGTGGGGGTCACCAGGGGCGGAACGCATCCCGGCGATACCTGGGCGCACCCGTTATCAAAAAAATCCAGGTAGGCGGCCATTAAGTCGTTTTTAGAGAAGAAACTGATGCTGAAATCATCCAGCCCGTCGAAAAGGAAGGAATTCCCCACAGTGCGATACTGCCCGCCGTTGAAATCGAACCCGATGCCGGTTTTATACCCCGGGGCGGCGTTTCGATGGAATACGTAAGAATTGTTGGTGGTATCGAGCCGATCAACGTGGTTCTCCGCGCCCGAGTAACTAAAATTCATCCCTGCCAGGCAGGCTTCGCTGAAGATTTGCGACAGGTCTGCGGAACCATCCGCCAGGGCGCGAATGCCAAAATCCGGCGCGAAATTATGTCCGCCGTTGAACAGCGGGTCCCAAAACCACATGTCTCCCCCTTCCATAAACACGCTTCCCCCCGCGGCGAGAAAATTTTCGATAAACAGCGCCTCCGCGCTTTCCGAGCTGATGACGTGGTTATCGGGATACATGCCCAGCAGGACAAACAGGTATTGATAATCGGCGATATTGGCCAGGGTAATGTCGCTGGTTTGCGACCAGGTTCTGCCGGCTGATTCCAGCGCATTCAGGATGGCCAGGTCGCTCCCGGCAGGGACGTCGTTGGGTTTCCAGATCAGGGCATCCGCCGGGGTGGGGACAATGGCGCTGTTCATAATAATATTTGCCGTCACCGGGCTGCCGGCGCTCACAGTAATCCCGGCGCTCTCCGCGGGGTCATCCCCCAGCGGGTCGGCAGATTCATTGGCGCCATTGTAAAATTCCTCCGGGCCGGGCAGCAATCCTAACGAAGGGCTGGCGCTGCCCCCGGGCGCGACAAAGACGGGGGTGCTGAATCCCCCGTGCATGGCGTCGATGATATAAAGCAGGTAAGTCGCGCCGGGGGTTAAACCGTTCAAGGTGAAGGTGCCGTCGCTTAATCCCAGGGAACTGAATCCCTGGGTAAAATCGCCGGAGATGGCGGAAACTGCGTCCCCGGCCAGGTCTGTGCTGTTGCGGGCAATCACCTGCACACCGGTGCGCCCGTTCACCCCGTCAAAAGAGAAAATCGTTCCGGTAATGGTTCCGGTGGTGCTGAAAAAAGTGGGCTCGGTATAGATGGTGGAGAGAATCGCTGCATCGTCCGGATCGGGAACGGCCTGGAACTCGCCGGTGCCGCCCGGCACGTTCACATCCGAAAAGGGATACATGGTTTCGGTATGCGGCAGGCCCAGCCCCGCGGCAAACAGGTCGGTGCTGTCCGGCAGAAGCGCATCACCGAAAAAGAGCGCCTGGCCGTTCACAACGGTATGGGCGAGGTTG
>WYBG01000246.1 GCA_011526015.1 Deltaproteobacteria bacterium
ATCAATACCCCACCGGAACCCCGGTTCCCCGGGGATCGCAGCAAATCTCCCACTGATTGCCGGAGCGCCAGATCGCCTGCACGTCCCCCAGGCGTTGCGTTTCGATGAAATCGAATCCCCGCGACTGCAATTCCTCTAAAATTTCGGGAGAAAATTTCCCTGTTTCATATTTGATAGAATCCGGCAGCCACTGCTGGTGGAAGCGCCCCGCGGCCATAGCTTCCGCAAGGCTCATGCGGTAATCGATTTTGTTCAGAACCACTTGCAGCACCGCGGTGATGATCGTAGAACCGCCCGGCGATCCCAGGATGCCCGCTACCCGGCCATCTTTTTCCACAATCGTGGGGGTCATGGAGCTGAGCATCCGTTTGCCGGGTTCCACGGCGTTAGCCCACCCCTGCACCAGGCCAAACAGGTTGGGAGCGCCGGGTTTTCCGGCAAAATCATCCATCTCGTTGTTCAGCAAAATGCCGGTTCCCCCGGCAACCAGGTAACTCCCGAAATTGCCGTTCAGGGTGTAGGTCATGGCTGCGGCGTTGCCGGCGGCGTCGAGCACGGATATATGGGTGGTTTCCGGCGCTTCCCTGGCGGGCGCCAGCGCCCGGGCGTATTCCGGCATTTGCTGCGCGGGGTAGGGGCGGGAGAGGGAAACCGAGCGGGCTATCTGCGCGGCGGTATCCGGCGAGGCAAACATCTGAAAAGGAACGGTCACGAATGCCGGGTCGCCCAAATAGGCGTTGCGGCGGGCGTACCACTGTTTTTCGACTTCGGAGAGGTAGGCGATATAATCGGCGCGGTTGTGGGCGTGGGTGTTGGGCAGGTCTATTTGCTGGAGAGTGCCCAGGATTCCTTGCAACATCAATCCCCCGGAAGAGGGCGGGGCCATGGAGTAGAGCAGGTGATCGCGATAGGCGATTCGCACCGGCGGGCGCTCGATGGCGGTATATTCGAGGAAATCCGATTTGCTGAAAATTCCCCCGTGACGCTGCGACGCGGCGATGATTTTATCGGCGATTTCTCCCTGGTAAAACGGGGCGTCTCCTTCCGCGGCGATCCGTTCCAGGGTTGCCGCCAAATCTTCCTGCCGCAGAATGGTTCCCGGTTCAGGAGCCTTGCCGCCGGGGAAGAAAATCCGGTAAGATTCGGGGAAACGCTTAAAGGTCGCCTCGTGTTCTTTTAAAAGATTGCCCAGGCTTTCGCTGACCGGGAATCCCTCCCGGGCCAGGCGGATGGCCGGTTGGAGCAATACCTTCCAGGGCATGGCAGCGAATTTTTGGTGGGCGAGGTACAGCCCCCGCACCGTGCCGGGTATCCCCGCCGCCAGCGCGCCGATGAGGCTTTTTTCGGGATCGAGGCTGCCGTCTGGCTGCCAGAACATATCGGAAGTCGCCGCTGCGGGGGCGGTCTCCCGGAAATCCAGCGAGGTAACGTTGCCGTCGTGGGAGCGGTACAGCAGGAACCCGCCCCCGCCCAGGTTGCCCGCGCGCGGGTAGGTTACGGCCATGGCAAATCCGACCGCCACCAGGGCGTCAATGGCGTTGCCGCCCTGTTCGAGCACCTCCAGCCCCGCGGCCGCGGCATGAGGCTCCGCGCAGGCGATTCCCGCGGAATTGACCACAATAGAATGGGAAGCAGTATTCCAGGCAGGCGGCTGCTGGCATCCAATCCACCAGAAGGAGAGCAGGGAAAGGCTCATGGTGACAGTGTATTTGAAATGGGCAATGCGGGGCACGGCAACCTCAAATTATGGGGATTGGAGAATGTCCAGCAGGTCTTCTACGAAATTTTCTTTCATGGGAAATTCGATCATGCGGCCGATTTCCTCCCCGTTCCGGATTAAGATAAAGGTGGGAACCAACTCAATTCCATTCGCCTTTGCGGTATGGCCGGGATCGTCTTTTTTGCGATCCACCCCGATCAATTTCACGGTAATGCGCTTGTTGTGCGCGGCGTTCAGGGTTTTCATGAATATCGGCAGGGCCTCCCGGGAATCTCCGCACCAGTTCCCGAAATAACAGAGCACCTCCAGCGGCTCGCCAATCTGTTTGACCTGCTCCACCAGCACAGGGTTGGTTTCGCTGCGTTGATCTTCTTCTTTCCATGCCGGGAAATGGCTCAAAATCTCCGGGTATTGCGTCTCCCCCAGGATCAGTTGCTCTCCCCCCACTTGCTGCAAAATAGCTGCGGGATGGTTTTGATGGGCGCATCCTGCGGTCAGGAGCAGCATTGCCAGAACCATCGCGTACTTTTTCACAGTTTCTCAATCTCCTAAAAAGGCCGCGATTAATTCAGGGGGCCCGGGGTTGAAATGTTTAGCCGAGTGGAGTCGCTGCCCGGCGAACGGTTTTCGATTTTAGCCGGACGCAACTCTTTCCGGGTAATTCCCTCCCGGGTAATGGTGAGAAGGGCGATGGTATTGGATTGGCCGGGAACGCCGAGATTCCTGCCATTTAGCCAGATTTCAACCCCGTCGGCTTTACCCAACAGCAATTCTACGCCCCGGGCAGCCCGGAGAGAATGCCGGATTCCGGGCTGCAGGATATAATCCGTGGTATCGGTCTCGTCGCGCACCTCCCGAATCCAGGTGCGCGCCAGGGCGCGCAGTTCCAGCGCCAGCGGCTCGCCGGCCGGCGCGGCGGGGATTGCGGAGTCAGGCAAAGGTTGCGCCGTGGTGTCCGTTTCCGTCCTGTTACGGGTGGTATCGACCAGTTCGGTAATGGGTATTTCCCTCACTTCCATATTTTGATTGTATTTCTCGAACACGTACTGTTGGTAGGTAAAATAACCGGCTCCTACTAAGGTCGCAAATGCCAGGCTGAACCAGAAAATTTTGTGGATTCGATCCAGGTTCAACCTTTCGATGTAAGAACGGGTTTTGGGAGGAAGTTCTTTGGGAATGGAGGGGCGCGGCACCTTCAGCCGGGAGGTCTTCGGCTCTTCGGCGGGCGTTTTGAGCGGTTCCGGTTGTTTGAAATGCCCGGACATCAAATCATAGTCTCGCAGCACTTCTTCCACGTCCAGCCCAATCTCCTGGGCGTAGCGCCGCAGGTAGATGCGTTCGTAGCCGGGGGGAAGTTTTTCCATCCGCCCATCTTCAATCGCCCTTAGATATTCCAGCGAAAGCCGGCTCTTGCGCTGGATGTCTTCCAGGGAGATTCTCTTCTCCAAACGTTTTTGCTTCAGGTTTTCGAAAAATTCTTTCAAGGTTTTTAAATCCTCTTACTTGATATCCTTCAAGCGCATTTGCAGCTCTTTTCGACCGTTCCAGTAATTTTCTTCCAGAACGTAAGCGCAATCAATAATGCCGTTATTTTTGAGCACCTCTTCCGCCTGGTCTGCAAAATTGAAACCGATGGCGGTCATGGTTACCCCGTTTTGTTCCAGGCTCAATTTCAGGTGATTGCTGCCCACAACGGAGGGTTCGCCAACCACCTTCAGTTTGCGCGACACAAATACCGGGCGGAGGTTGAGGGGGCCGAAGGGACCCATGAGTTTGAGGAGGCGCATCAGGCGTTCGTCGAAATCGCTCAGGTTCACTTCGCAGTCGATTTTTATGATCGGAACGAGGTCCTCCGGGGTAATTTGCGCGCGGGCGGCCTCTTTGAACATCTTGATGAACGGGGGTATATTTTCTTCCCTGATGGTCAGCCCCGCGGCGTATTTATGCCCTCCGAAGGTGATCAGGTGTTGCGAGCACTGTTTGATCGCTTCGTACACGTTAAAATTGGCAATGCTGCGCGCGGAGCCTTTCCCGATGCCATCTACTACCGAGATCATAATGGTGGGGCGGTAGAATCGCTCCACGATGCGGGAGGCCGCAATCCCGATTACCCCCGGGTGCCAGTCGCGCTTGTAGAGCACGAAGGCGTAATCGTTTACAGTATCGAACTGGCTTTCGATGATCGCCAAAGCCTCCTTGAAAGTGGTTTCATCGACGTCCCGGCGAGCTTTGTTCTCTTTTTCCAGTTCTTTGGCGAGGGTGCGCGCCTGCTGCAAACTCTGGGAGGTGAAAAGCTGCACGGCCCGCCGGGCGTCTCCCATCCGCCCCACCGCGTTGATGCGCGGGGCCAGCACAAAAACTACCAGTCCTACGGTCATCTCTTTGCGGTCGATGCCGGAGCTTTCTAACAGGGCTTTGATGCCAAAACGGGGGTTGGAATTGATGCGGTCGAGGCCGTGGCGCACCAGGATGCGGTTTTCATCGATGAGGGGAACAATATCGGCGCAGCTGCCGATGGCGACGATATCCAAATATTCGTCTAATTCCGATTCCACCAGGCCCAGCCGCTGGTAAAGCGCCTGCATCAGCTTAAAACCGACCCCCACACCGGCCAGTTCCTTGAAAGGGTAGGGGCAATCGGGGCGTTTGGGGTCTAAAATCGCCGCGGCCGGGGGTAATTCGTCGCCCGGTTCGTGGTGGTCGCACACCAGCACGTCAACGCCTCGTTCGCGGGCAAAGCGGATTTCATCCACCGCGGTAACGCCGCAGTCGATGGCAAGGATCAGGGAAACACCTTTTTCGCCGTATTCCTGAATTGCCTGGCGGGAGAGGCCGTAGCCCTCGGTAATGCGGTCAGGGATGTAGTAAGTGACTCGGGAACCGACCATGCGCGAGAGAATGAGATAGAGCAGGGAACTTCCGCTTACCCCATCCACGTCATAGTCGCCGTAAACCAGGATTTTTTCGCCCTTCTCCAGAGCCTGGTGCAGGCGATCCACTGCCTTATCCATGTCTTTCATCAGGAAGGGATCGTGCAACTCTTCCACCTCGGGGCGAAAGTAAGTTCGGGCTTTGTCAAAACAATCTATGCCTCGTTGCAGGAGAATACGAGACAAAATCCTGGGAATCCCTAATTCTTTGGCTAGATGATCGACCGCGTTATCATCATTCTCATGATCAATCACCCATTTGAATTTCATTCATACACCACCTATGTTCTTTTTTGATTTTTTATTAGTATTAGCTTTGCTGTCAGGTAATTGTCGCTCCCCTGTTCTAATCGGTAGCAACTGATAGTCATACCACTCTTTTGAATAATGCTTATCGAAGATGCTCCGCCTCACGCCAGGAAGCGTAATTTGCGGCGCGTGACCCCTCAAATGCTCCGGATGTTAACAGATTGTCAGAAGAATCGCAAGATATTTTTCCATGCTCAGGCGCGGTTCAATATCTCCCCGATCTTCCAAACCGCCAACTTGACCGCCGGCGTTCGGTACGGTTGAAAGGTCGTATCTAACTTAACCAGCCAGCGATGGTCCTCATGGCGGGCGAGGGTTATGTAGAAACCTTGCTTGTATTGGCCATCTTTGGTAATCATCCGCAGCAAATACCCCTTTCCATCGGGAGAACCAAAGACCGCTTTAACGACAAAGAATGTTTCAGCCTCAATATACTCCTTCCCGATCAATTTTTCAATCGAATCTAAATGAATTTCTTTTTCGATAAAGGTATGGGGCATAGCGGAATCCTCCAGAAGTCGATGAATCGAAGCGTTTTGGACTTTTCGGGCGACCAGCCTATAGGTGTTGCGGCCCATCTCGCGCCATTTGCGCTCATACCGGGTCGCCAACGGGCGAGCCGGGTCGGTCTCAAGGTATGATGCCTCAAAAAGAGGGGAGGCCTGGAAGAGCGCCCGGGCATGTGCCGCATACCACTGCTGATCGGTCACCAGCTCATATTGGCCGCCATTTTCCAGCACCGCGCCCAAAATATGAACAAAATCCCCGCTTAGCAGGCGGCGGTCTTTGTGGCGCCCTTTGGGCCAGGGGTCGGGGAAATTCATTAAAACATGGCGCAGGGAGTTAAGGGGGAAGAATTCCCTGATGGCAAACTCGGCTTCTTCACGGATCGCCCGGGTATTTACAATTTTATGCTGATAAAGGTTTTTTTGCAGCTTCATCATTGATTCCATAGAAAGTTCGATGCCGATGAAATTCCAACCGGGCTGTTGAAGCGACCAATTTACCAGAAAATCTCCGTTGCCAAAGCCGATTTCCACGGCCAGGGGAGCAGCCCGGCCAAACACCGCCTCCCAGGCGATTGGATAGGGTTCAATTTCGCCCGGAACGATTAAATAATCCATACATAATTGCTTAGTTTGCATGGGGGAAAATAAAGGATTTCACGGTTTGGTGCAAGGGGGGAGTAAAACGTGAAAAATTCCTAAAAAAAACCCTTGACAAATTGGCTCGTGTCGGCTATATTGTGTTTGACCTTCCAAGGTCAAAACCTCCCTCCCAACTCCGCAGGGGACGCTCGTCGTCCCCTGTTTTATTTTTAGGCGTTTTCACTTTTCCCTGCCCGTTATTTCTTAAATGATTCCCTTTTTGCATAACTGGCTTATCTGAGCAACTGTTGCAACAGCACTTCCCCCTGCCTCCAGGGGCCGAATCCGGCGGCAGTGTCGACATGCCCGCAGTTGCCGATATTGATGAACCGCGCTCCCCATTGGCGGGAAAAAAATGCCGCTCGTTCCGGCTGGATGTAAGCATCATTGCTGCTGGCAACAACGATGCAGGGAAAATGGAAGGGTTTGAGCGGGATTGGACTGAATCCCCGGAGAGCCGGGAGGGCATCCGGCCGTTCCACGTCAGCCGGGGCGACCAGCAGCGCCCCGTAAACCGGTCGCCCGTAGCGGCTTACCCAATGCGCCATGGTGATGCAGCCCAGGCTGTGGCCGACCAGCACAACCGGGCCGGTAATGGAAGAAACATTCTGATCGAGGGTATCGACCCACTCCCGCAGATCAGGGTGGTTCCAATCTCGCTGTTCTACCCGGTAGTATTCCGGGTGCTTTTCCTGCCATAAGCTCTGCCAGTGTTTGGGCCCGGAACCGGTGTAGCCGGGAACCAGCACCACCTTCTTCGTTTCCTCGACCATTTCTTCTCTGCACTTCCCATTATATCAAACAGATCGAACCGGGATTAATTTAGCGATAATTCCTTTTTGATGGCAAAGGCTTTGAATTCACTTTTCGTGATCCGCATAGTTGTAGCGAGTGAATGATTATTGAATATTTTCTGTAACGAGCCGGAAGGATAAGTTTGCGGCTGTGCAATAAAAATCCATTCTTTTAAAGCCAATAAACTTGATTTTTAAAGAATCAAGGGAGTAAAGAGAACTGAAAATAATGTAAGTATTTGTAAAAAAATAGGAGCGGAAAGCCGGATGAGGGGGTGGCCGGAAGTGAAAAGTGAAAAATACGGATATATCCATGAAGAGTGTTCCCGTGGTTTTCTATGCTGAAACAGGAAGTGTGGTTTTCACCAAACTCGTGATGGCTCAACCGGGATAGCCAGGCGTAATCAGTAAGTTCCCAGCCAGGCAACCAGGGAGATGCAGAGAAATATCACCCAGGAGAGATGCCGGCCCCGGGAGCCGATCAAGGAAAGTAATCCGCTTAGCAAAAAGATGTTGGAAATGATGCGCGCCACAATGAAAGCGGTCTGGTCAAGGGAGCGGAGCGATAAAATTATCAGAATCGCTGCCGCGTTCCACCAGGCAATGGTGGTCAGGTGCCAGGCAATGCGGGTGGTGCGGTTGACATAAACCGCATCCCCAAAGTGATGCAGTGGTTCCCGCTTAAGCAGCCGGACCAGAAAAAAACGCTCCCCCATGACCGAATGCAACAGGCCCATAAGAAACGCCAACGCCGCTGCAACAAGGAAATAGATATTCATACCTTAACCTTCATATTGTGGACATCCCGGGCAATTTTTAAGTACACATTTTTAATGATCTCTTCGTGGTGGTTCTTTTCCCGCAATGCCTTCATATTCCACCAGCCAGCCTTGTGTATTTCGTTCAAATTCCACCATCCTATCTGATCCATGTGGTCTGCCGAGAGAGGAAATTCATACTGGGTGATTTTTTTGGATGCGCCATTGCCGACCAGTTTTTTGGTCCATTTCTGGGATTTGACCGAGACCAATCCGTCATTAGGGCCTTCACGCTCGTTCAGAATTTGCCAGGAAATTTGAAAGGGCAGGAAGGTAGATTCATGTTTCTGGAAACTGTAGTAAGTCTGGTAAATGACTTCGTTGCCGGCCTCCAGCGGCTCTGCGAAAGCGTTGAATTCCTTGCAGACGGCGGTTGTTACGCTCTTGATGCCTTCCAGGTTGATGATCTTTCGAAATACCCCGATCACTTTATCAATTCCCTGTTCCAGGGCTGCATCTGCCACGCTGGTACCCCAATGGGGAGTGCCGATGGTGCTCAGCGTCGCCACTTTATCGGCCATTTTTTCATTGACGATCATGTGGCGGGCATCCAGGCCGCCCATGCTGTGGGCAATAATATGCACCTTTTTATGGCCGGTTTTCTTTAAGATTTTTTCAATTTCCCGGCGCAGGTCCCTTGCCCTGGTGGCCACGTCGGCCGCAAAACTGACACTGGAATGATACACCTCGAACCCATGCTTTTTGAGATAGCTGGCAATACCCTTAAAATAATGAAACCGGTCTGACACCAAACTAAAGTCATAAAGTGAGAGGTTTAAGGTTTTAAAGATAGAGTCGATCAGGTAATCCGGCCTGGCCATGCCGTGGGCCAGCACTATCGGCAGCTTAACTTTTGGCTTTTGGGGTTTCGGTTTAAAACTCTTCAGGATTACTTTAGAGGGATCAAAAGGCTCGAAAAGTTCCTGCAAATCCCGCTCATCCAGATCAATCGACAACCCCCTACGCCTTTTCTTCTTATCCATACTCGCTTACCCGAGCTTTCGTCAAATTTTCAGATCATAGTTTACTTTATCTCCGCAAAGTTGTCAAGATGCAATCCCTAAATATGGTGAAGAAAAAGTCTGCCTATCCACGCAGGGAATTTCTGAAAATTAGATTTGCAGGTGATTAGGGTTTGTTTCGGCGGGATCGCCATACTATATTTGCGCAGCTTTCAGCAGTACAGAATACGCGGGTGGCGGAACTGGCAGACGCGTCAGACTTAGGATCTGGTGCCGCAAGGCGTGGGAGTTCGAGTCTCCCCCCGCGTACTAAGTAATAAAATCAGCCACTTAAGAAAACCGCCTCTAATCCCATACCTCCCCGCCTTCCCCCGGGTGTTCTAATAGTGTGCCGTAGTTGCATCCATTACGCCCACGCCTTCAAACTCCCGGTCATCCCCGGCCGGGCGTTAACGTTCTCTACCTTATTGCTGCAGTATTTGTGTATGGTCCACAGGTAGTGCCTACCCTCTTGCCAGGAACGGTTGTAGGTATACTCAGGTCAGGCCTTGCCGCTGGAATATGGACTGCATATCTAATGCGTTCCATTCGCGTCCAGAACACCTACAAATCTGACCTAAGCACACTGGCAGCAAAGTAGCTCCTAACTACCGCAAAAGGGTTGGGGTGATATTATTTTTAATAAAGATCGTTTACCCCCCCTCTCCAGCGCCTTCGTCACCCACCCAGCAGCGTCTTCACCTCCCCCATAAGCTCCGAATTCCGGTTCAGCACGAATATATAAAGTCAGCCTTGAGTTTGCCCTGCGCCCATCGAAGCCCTTTTCGGTTTACCAAAACCGTATGAGAGTTGAAAGCTCCCGATTATTTTTTTCTCCGGGCTATTGGATATATTCTCGCCCTGCCTTACCTTTGAAAATGGAAATGCAACCTAAATCACACTGGTCGCTGCCGGTCATATTCTGGACCGTGTCGGCTATTTCCCGGGCGCTGGATCAAATCATCATCCTCGAACGGGACTATCAATCGTACTTGCCGGGCTGGGTGTTTCGCTGGGACCTGGGCCTGGGAACCGTGGATGCTTTTCACACCTACCAGGGCATTACCCTGGTGGCGTTCGGCATTGCCTGTTACTATTTTTACCATTTTTTGCAAAGGATGACGCCGAAATACAAGATTGCCGGCTGGCTGATCGCGGTTTACGGCTACTACCAGGTGTTCAACCTGTTCTTCCACGTGGTTTTTCTCAAACCCGAGTACTGGCAGTTTCCCTTCTTCCGATTTTTGAAGTTTCTCTTCTAAAAAGCTGTTTTAAAAGTTCTTTTTTCTGCCACAAAGTCACGAAGGCGCAAAGTTTCACCATGATTTCTAAACATTTCTTTATGGAACTTTGCGCCTTAGAGCCTTCGTGGCAACTTTTAAAACAGCCTCTAACCGCTCTTCACTTCAACATAAGGAGCCGTTATGGGATTCACGCCATGGAAGTGGAGCGTTTTTGCGGCAATGATCTTTTCCGGCCTGCTCGCCCAACCCGGCCTGGAAAATATTCTATCCCCGGATCGCCTTCCTTACCTGAAAAAAAGCAAACTCTACCAGGTTTCCAGCTTCGATTCCAGCGGCGGCAACGCCGACCGGCTGGTGCTCGCGGACGGCCAGCGGGTTAGCATCGCAACCCTGGAGGGGCCGGGGGTGATTACCCGCATTTGGCTGACTATCGCGTCCCGGGATCCCTATTTCCTGCGCCGGATAGTGCTGCGGATGTACTGGGATGGGGAAGAGAATCCCTCCGTGGAGACGCCGGTAGGGGATTTTTTCGGCACCGGATTCGGGTATTACCACTACCTTTCCCATTTCGTGGGCATGTCCAGCGGGGGGTATTACTGTTATTTCCCCATGCCCTTCCGCAAATCCGCCCGCATCGAGGTGAAAAACCAGACCGGCCGGGAGGTGGATGCGTTTTATTATCACGTCAACTACCAGAAATTGGAAGAGCCTTTGCCGAAGGATGTCGCTTATTTCCACGCCCAGTGGCGGAGGGAGATCAAAACCGACCCGGCGAAAAACTACACCATTCTGGAAGCGGCCGGGGAGGGGCATTTCGTGGGCTGCAACATGGGTATGCAAAGTTTCCGCGGCAACCTCTGGTTTTTGGAAGGGGATGAGATGGTTTACGTGGATGGAGAGGCCTTCCCCTCGCTGTACGGCACCGGCACGGAGGATTATTTTACCGGCGGGTGGTATTTCAATCGCGGGGAATTTGCCGGACCCTATCACGGCCTGATCCTGAAAGATGATTCCCTGGGGCGCGTTGCGGCTTACCGTTTTCACGTGGGCGACGTGATTCCCTTCAAAAAATCGCTGCGTTTTACCATGGAGCACGGCCACGCCAATGAAGAGGCGGGGGATTACAGCAGCACCGCCTACTGGTATCAAAAAGAGCCGCATCAAAAATTCCCGGAAATGCCGAAAGCCTCTCTGCGCATTCCCCTGCGGGTAGTAGTGCCGCACGGCGCGATCGAAGCAGAGGGAATTATCCCGGCCCATACCACCCTGGAAAGCGGGGTGGAGGAGATGTCCGACCACGGACCGGACTGGAGCGGGCTAAAACAGCTTCAAATTTCATCCCGGCAGCCGGGAGACCGGTTTTCCCTGGCAATCCCGGGAACCATCGAAGACCGCTACCGGGTGGACGTCTATTTCAGCAAAGGACCGCAGTACGGGAACGTGGATATTTTTTATGGGGACCGGAAGGTGGGAGAATTTGCCGGGTACCATCCCCAAATCCATCCCGGTGGTTACGTGCGCCTGCACCTGCTAAAAACCGTTGATGCTGCCGTTCCGCTGAGGTTTGTGGTGACAGGCAAAGCTCCCCAATCGAGCGGCTACACGGTGGGAATCGATGCCTTCGCGCTGGAGCCGGAGCGCCAGTTTATCCCGGAATGGCATATGATCGGCCCCTTTCCCAATCGCAAAGACCGGAACCAGAACCGGTTGGGGTTGCAGGAAATCTTTCCCCCCGAGCAGGAGATCGACCTGGATAAAACCTACCCCGGCGCGAATGGCCGGGAAGTGCGCTGGCAGCTGAAAACCACCCCGGAAAACGGCTACATCGACCTCTACGGCAAATACGATCCCTTCGAATTGGTGGTCGTCTATGCCCTGGCCTACATCCATTCCCCGGCAGAGCAGGAAGTCCCCCTGCTGCTCGGCAGCGATGACGGCGTAAAAGTCTTTCTGAACGGCCAGCCCATTCACGAAGTACTCACCGTGCGGATCGCGAAGGTGGATGAGGATCGCGTTCCCCTCAAACTCAAAAAGGGCTGGAATGAGCTGTTGTTGAAGATCGAAAACAACCTCGGCGGCTACGGATTTTACGCCAGAATTCTGGATTTGGCAGGCTCGCTGAGGATTAGTACCCGGAAGCAGGAGTAAGCCGCTCCATGACCCCGTCACTCTTTGGCGTTGCGATTTTTCATCAATCCCAGAATGTCTTCGATCTCCGCTGCGGAATAGCGGCGGCCGCGGTGAATCCCGGGACAGGCCCGGGCGGCAAGCTTCCAGCGGTAAGGTGATTTCAAATTCTCCGGCCAGAAAGGAAAGGTGCGGCATTGCAGGGGGCGCACCGGGTAGATGCGGCAGCGGTTATCGGCCAGGAACACGCAATCGCCGTTCGCGCCGGATTTCAGGCGGAGTTGGCCGCCCCCCTCGGGAAGGTCGATGTATTGTTCCAGGAACTCTTGTTCGGTAAGTTTCAAAAAACCGGCAATCGTTCCTGCCTCCGGATCGCTCACTTCCACGTAGCCGCTGGCCCCGGTACAGCATTGCCCGCATTCGGTGCATTCGAAGCGCAATCCCGGTTTGTAAAATTTAGCTTTCATCATGGCGGGGCTGGGTTTCCGCAAGGGAATTGCCGGTTTGTTCGGAAAGGTATTTTTTGAAGAGATCTATTTCGTCTTTGAAGGATTTGATCACCAGCCCAATTACGGTGGCGTCATCGAGAAACCCCAGGCCGGTGATGAAATCCGGGATGATATCGAACGGGTTTACAAAGTAGATGATCGCTGCTACCATGCCCAGCAGCGCTTTCCGGGGGATGCGGCGATAAGTTCCCTCGGCGTAGGCGCGAACCATCCGGATCAACAACTCCAGTTCATTGAGGATGTTTTGCAGGCGGCTGCGGCGTTTCTTCATGCGGGCCGTCGCCTGCCGGAGCAGTTTATTCAGCCGTGAATGGCTGCCAAGCATTTGCTCCGCTTTTTTTCGCGCCGCGGCCAATTCCGCCGCCATGGGGAGCTTCTCCTCTCCGGCGGAAGCGGCAGACTCGAGATTGGATCGGTAAGATTTATCGGCCACGTCAGTTTTCCAATCGAAGTTAAGTCACGCGCGATGAATGTACCCAAAGCAAGGGGTTAAATCATCCAAAATGAAAAAAGTTTTTCTCCGGCATCCCCGGGGCGCTTTCATCCTATATTTTTGGTGAATAGGTGGATGGGTGAAAGAGTGGATGGGCGATTGGAGGATCTTGTTTGATTTACCAGGGCGAAAAAGTTAATTTTGGGCGCGATGATGAACCTGTTTCTCAAATTTTTAGTAGCGACGCTTTGCCTAGTCGGGGTTGCCGGTTACGGAAGAGCTTTTCTGAACGCCGCTCACGCCAGCTTGAACGATCCGCCCATCCTGGCCGCGTTCGCCGCCGGGGGAATCATTTACCTGTTGCTGTGGGCTATGGTTTTATCGAAACGGGGAAGCTTTTGGAGCGTGATGGAGCACGAGATGACCCACGCGCTGTTTGCGCTGCTGTTCTTCAAAAAAGTGCATTCGTTCTCCGCAAAACGGCGGCGCGGCGGCAACGTGGTTATCGAAGGAGATAATTTCATCATTGCGCTGGCGCCCTATTTTTTCCCGCTGCTATCTATGGTCATTGTGGTAATCAAGCCTTCCATTCTGAGCCAGTACCAGTGGATATTGCAGGGGTTGATCGGGTTTACCCTGATGTTCCACCTGGTACACCTGGCCACGGAATTTCATCCCTCCCAGCCGGATCTGCAAAGAAGCGGGATGGTGTTTTCGTTTATCGTGGTGCTGTTTTTCAACCTGCTGTTTGTAGGGCTGTGTATTACCGCCCTGAGAGGAGGCTGGGCGGATATGGGAAATTACCTGCAACAAGGGCTTCTGGAAGGAAAGCGCTTCGTAGAACAACTCTGGAGCGTCTTTTTTAAGTGATCTTCCTGAAATTATACTGCACAAGGCCGTAAATTGGTAGTAGGGGGTATAAGGTGTTGCTCTCCCTATACCCTATACCCTATACCCTATACCCTATACCCTATACCCTATACCTTATACCTTATGCCCTAAACCTCACACCTCTTTGCCTGCGCCTGCTGCCGTACCAGCGGAAAAATGCGCCGGATTTCCCGGGCGATTATCCCGAATGTCTCCCGGTATTGTTCGATGGCTTTCCCGTACGGATCGGCAATCGAGGCAAATTCCGCGGATATGCGCTGCTGAAATTCCTTGAGCGTGAAAATTTTTTCCCGAAAGTGCGGGAAGATTCGGGCCAGGTCGTTTTTATGCTCCTGGGCCATGCACAACACCAGGTCGGCGGATTTCATCAAGTGCAGATCAATAGACTGGGAGCGGTGCTGTGAAACATCCAGCCCGTTTTCGGCGCAAACCTGCCGGCTCAATTCCGCGGCGGAAGCTCCGTCAAATGCCCAGGTGCCGGCAGACTCCGCGCCTATAAGCTCCTCTAACCCTTCCTGTTCGACCAGGTGGTTGAAATACGATTCTGCCATGGGAGTGCGGCAGATGTTGGCGGTACAGACAAACAATACTTTGTACATTATTTCCAGACCGATTTGATGAGTTCTTGCAGGCGCTGCCCCGGGAACGCCCCGGGGCGCAGAATTGTATAATTCCCACTCTCCACGTCTATTCTTACAACCGTTGAGGGCGTTTTCAGTTCACAAACTCCACTGTCCAAAGTGCAATCCACCCCGGTTAAAATCTCCCGGTTAACTTCCGCAATGCTGGCCGGGGGGGCTTCGCCGGAGAGGTTGGCGCTGGTGGTGATCAGGGGAGCTCCTACCTGCCGCACAAGTTCCCGGCTTAGAGTATGGGCCGGCATCCTGAACCCGATTTCCGGGAATTGATTCCAGAAATCCGGTTCAAGAGGGCGTTTCCGCGGCAAAAGCAGGGTCAGCGGAGCGGGAAAAAGCACCTCCAGCAGGCGGCGCAACTCCACAGAATTCCAGCCCGAAAGCGTTAGCGCCGATTCGATATCATCAATCATGATCGAATATGGTTGTTCCGGGGGGCGGCGTTTGATATGGGATACTTTTTGAAGCGCAGTTTCGTCATCCCAGTGCGCCGCCAGGCCGTAAACCGTTTCCGTGGCGTGGAGAATTACCCCCGGACGATTCAGACATTCTACAGCTTTGCGCAGAATGTGCTGATCCGGGTTGTCCGGCTCAATCCAAAAATAATTAAAGCCCGGCATTTCCATCTCGTTGTCTTCCTGCATTCCCCATTCTCCATTCACTATTCAAGTTGATTGTGAAGAGCGAATTTTCAATTTCATCCTTTCAGTATCTGCTGCACCTCCTCAAAAACCCGCTCGGGAGTTAATTTCTTCATGCACTCGAACGTGGAGATGGGGCATTTTTGTCCCCCATGAATGCTGCAAGGGCGGCAGGGCAATGCTCCAATTTCTACCACCCGGTCGCG
>WYBG01000247.1 GCA_011526015.1 Deltaproteobacteria bacterium
CCAGCGCGAGAAATTAGCCGACCCGATCATGGAGCCGAAAAACCAGTTCGCCAAGCAGAAATTGGACGAAAAATTCTTCTCTACCCGGGAAGGCAGCATCGGGGGGGACATCGG
Source organism: Deltaproteobacteria bacterium (assembly GCA_011526015.1). Taxonomy (GTDB): domain Bacteria; phylum Calditrichota; class Calditrichia; order RBG-13-44-9; family J075; genus JABWBP01. The sequence continues at coordinate 115 of WYBG01000247.1, forward strand.
GATCGGCGGGGGATGCGGATGCGCGAAATAGTGTTTTAGTGTTAAAGTGTTCAGGTGTTTTGTGGTCAGGTGTTAGGATAGCGCAGCAGATAGAAGATATGAAAAAACTCAACGCTCATGTAGAAAATGCCGGAAAGGTAACTGGCGGAAGAGCCTGTGTGTGAGGTTCTACTCGTCACAATGCTCTGTGACGCAGTTGGTGAGGCTCTGCCTCACGTTCCACTGTATTCCATATGCGCGAAACTCAAACATAGAAACTCTCAAATGTCAACAAAATATAGCAAACCAATTGCCCTGTTCCTGTTGCCGTTGATGCTCGGCCTCTCCTTTGCCCCGGCGTACGCCCAGGGCGAGGGGATGGGATTTACCACCTATTATTTTTCCGACAGCGGCGGGAACAGCGTTACCACCACGGCTTTCAACCTGGCCAAGAAGATTCTGAACCGCACCGTGTTCCTGTTAGACCTGGAGGTGGACAACGTGTATGTTCCTCCCGTTACCGCCACCACCGGGGCCACCCGCCCCCAGCGCCAGAGCGCCAAACCGTTCGAGAAAACCCGCGGGCAGGCCATCCTGGGCCTGGAGCAGGGGCTGGGGGCCAACGGCGCAATGGCGATCAATCTCTATCGCAGCCAGGAGGTGGACTACAATTCCAGCTCCGCCATCCTCACCCTCACCCGGGAGTTGAACCAGAAGAATACCGTGCTCACCCTGCGGGGACAGTATTTGGTGGATGAGGTGGGAAAAATTCTGGATAACGGCGATATCGAGAAACAGGATAAAAATTCCCTCTGGGCAGTGGCGAATCTCAGCCAGATTCTCTCCCCCACCACGGTGTTCGACCTGGGCTACGACGTGCTCTACCACGAAGGTTTTTTGAGCGATCCTTATCGCCAGGTAAAAGTTTTCGACGCCAACAATGCGTTTACGCTGATCGAGGAAAAACACCCGCAGATGCGCACCCGCCACGCCGTTACCGGCAAGCTCAGCCAGATGATCCCGGAGGTGCGCGCCTCGCTGTCAGGCAGTTACCGTTTTTATTTTGACGACTGGCAGGTGTCTTCCCACACCGCGGAGGTGCAGTTCAACAAATACGTCTTCAACGACCTGATCGTGAAGTTCAATTACCGCTATTATACCCAAACCGGGGCTTCCTTTTACCAGGAGAAGTACGTCGGCGCGGAATACCTGGATGAAGCCTACCGCACCGCGGATTACAAGCTGCGCTCCTTCAACTCCAACAATTTCGGCTTCAGCCTGGCCCTGCTGTTCCGGCGGTTGGCCGAATCCAACCCGGATTTGCAGTTCTTAGAGAAAACCTCCATCGAGGCGCGCTATTTCCGCTATTTCAATACCCTGGACTTCTCGGCGAATATTTTGCAGTTGAACGTGAACTTTGGATTATAGGTGCAGCGTAAGGTGCGACGCACTTCGCAAGTGCGTCGCACCTACGTGCACCACAACGATAAACAGAAGAGGATATCATGAACGCAAGGATGGTGTTGATCATATTGGGGATAACGGTTTTAGCGGGATTGGGACTGGCGCAGCCATCGCAAGCGCCGGAACAGGTGAACGCGTACCCCGCCAGGCTATCCGACCGGGCGCAAATTGAATTGCTGCTTGATGAAATGCGCGCGGCGTCAGAAAATCCTGCCAAAATACAGGTGCTGCAAAAACGTTTTCAGGCTGCGCCGGTGTTTGCAGCCCCAAAAGCGGAGGAATCTCGCACTGCACAATTTTCAAACTCCGCCAGCGCCTCCCCGGAAATCTTCATCGACGGGGAAAGCGCCGTAGTGGAATTCCCCAACGGCGAGCGGCTGGCCTTAAAAAGGCACCATCAGCAATGGCGGTTTGAAAACGGAGAACTCCCCCGCCAAACCACACGGGGGCAGAAAGCAACCTCTCACTTACCGGCTTCCTCTAACACACAACTGGCAACTAACAACTCACAACTCGCAACCCGCAACTCGCAACCCGCAACTCCTACCTTCTCCGCCGGGCAAACCTTCATTCCCACGCCCATCAGCCGGGAGCACGGCATCACGCGGCTGACCCGCAACGTCACGCAAGCGAATTTAGACCGCTCGCTCTTCGGCGCGCCGGAAAAGACCGCCTCCTACTATTTTGCCCGCTACGGCGGCAGCGCGCCTTTCGTCACTGCTACCTACATCCAGTTGGTGACCGACCCGGCCTGGAACCGCATTCTCTACGGCAGTTTGGGACGCTGGATCAAATCCTACGAGGACGTTCAAGGGTCTTCCGCCGTCGCGGTGGATGCAGAGGGACGGGTGTTCGTGGGCGAGACCGGGCGAAACCGGGTGCTGGCGCTGCAACTGCGCCCGCAGGAAGAGGATACCCGGCTGGAATACCGCTTCGAGATTTCCGGCATTGCGCACCCTGCGGACCTGGCCACGGATGATAACGGCACCCCGTTGGATATCAGCGATGATTTCCTCTACGTCGCCGACCCGGTGCAAAATGAAGTTCTCAAATACGCGCTGCAATCCGGCGGCGCAATACTGACGGCCACGTTCGAGGGCTTCGACGCCCCCACCGCGGTGCTGGCCGGGAAATGGAACGGGGCTAACACGGATTTTATTTACGTCATCGACCAGACCGGGCGGCGCTTGCAACTGTTGGAAGATGAAGGCGCTTCGCTAACCCTCTTGCGGGAGATAAAAGGATATCCCGGGCAATATTTCAGCGCCGTCAAAACCGATCATTTTGGAAATATTTATTTAGTGGATAACATCAATTCCCAACTCACGAAATACACCGCCGGCCTGGAACTGTTAGACGCCGAGGGCGGAAAGGAAACCTTCGACGGCCTGGCCAACCTGGATATCGGCTTCGGCAAGATCATCGTGGAAGGCGAAGGAACCTACTGGGCCGGTTTCGACCAACTCTTCACCCTGGAGCGCTGGGCCGGGCATAGCGGGGCGCAGCGGCGCACCCTGGGAACGGCGATCCGCAGTGCGGTTTTTCAAACCGATGAAGATGTTAGCGAAATTCGCGCAAATTTCACCCTCACCGATTTCGCCGAGGTTCGCGTTCAAATTCTGGATGAGCGGGACCAATTGGTCGCGGAGCTTCCCGCAGAATGGCTTACTTCCGGCGCCAAAACCAGAATCTGGAACCGCCGGAGCCAGGCCGGGGAACAAGTTCCACCGGGGATGTACCGCTATGAGATTGCGGCCAAATCCCCTTACCGGGATGAGACGGTCACCCTGGCGGCGCAACTGTACCTGCCCTTGTATTACTGGCAGGATTGCGGCAGCGACGTGAAGGCGGATGACGGTTTCCGGGTGCAGGGCACGCCGGTAAAATGGGGCGATACGCCCTCGCAAACCGCGCTGGAGCACCCGGAGGCGGTGATCTA
>WYBG01000248.1 GCA_011526015.1 Deltaproteobacteria bacterium
CAGTGATAAGAGAAACCGGTATGGAAAAGCACTGCCCCATTTGCCAGCAAACCACCCCGCAGCAGCCGGCGCTTCGCGGGAAAAATTTTCAGCTTACCCGCTGCCGGAACTGCGGGCTGGTCTCTACTACATCCACCCCGGCGGCAAAAGCTATCGAATATGATCAAAACTATTTTGAAAATATGAACGCCTATCTGCAAAAGGAGGCCGAGTTTCGCGGCATATTTTCCCACGTTTTCAACCTGATCGGCGCTTACTTGCCTGCCCGGGGAACTCTTTTAGACGTGGGGTGCGGCGTGGGGCTGTTGTTGGACGTCGCCCGCGGGCGCGGGTACCGGGTATCCGGGGTAGAAATCTCTCCCTACGCGGCGGATATCGCCCGGCAGCGCTACCGCCTGGAGGTGCACACCGGCGCGCTTCAGGAGGCGAAATATGAAGATAGCGCCTTTGACGTGGTCATAATGAACCACGTTCTCGAGCACGTCGCGGACCCCCTGGCCGTTCTAACCGAAATCAGGAGAATCATGAAGCCGGGGGGCGCATTAGCCGTCGGCGTGCCTAATTTCGCGAGCCTCTTTCGCCGCGCGCTTCGATCCCGCTGGCCCTCGCTGCTGCCGGAACAGCACTTATGGCACTTTTCTCCTTCAACTTTGAAGAAATTGCTGGCCAAAAGCGGCTTTTCGGTTGAAGCGGTAAAAATGGTGGATAATCACCCCTATCACCAACATTTGCCGGCGCCGTTGGGATTTATCGCCAAAGCGCTTTCAGCGCTGGCGTTGGCCGTTAACCGGGCGGACAGTATGATGGTAGTTGGAAAAATGAATCCCTGAAGTAGCTATTCAGCCTTCGGCTCTCAGGCATCAGCGTTCCGCCGGGAAATCAGGAGCGATCTCCCATGAAAAAATATCCCCTCTCCGTGGTGATCAACACCCTCAACGAGGAAAAGAACCTCCGCAACTGCTTAGAAACCGTTAAATGGGCGGAGGAGATCGTCATCGTGGACATGTACAGCGACGATAATACCGTGCCCATCGCCCGGGAGTACACCGGGCGGATTTTTTTCCACGAGCGAATGGGCTACGCCGATCCCGCCCGCCAATTCGCGCTCGAACAGGCCTCCCACGAGTGGGTGCTCTCCGTGGACGCCGACGAGCTGGTTCCCCCGCCCCTGAAAGAGCGCTTGCTCGCGATCATGCAAAACGACCAGGCGGACCTGGTTTACCTGCCGCACAACAACTACTTCTTCGGGCATTTGATGCAGGGAACCAGTTGGGGCGCGTTGCAGGATAAGCATCCCCGGTTTTACAAAAAAAAGTTCGTTCGCTATAGCGAAACGGTACACGACATCTTCCGCATCATCAACAACCCCCGGGTGCTGGCCATCGAGGATCCCCGGGAGGGGTTCATCCATTTCAACTACATCGACCTGGAGCACTTCCTGGATAAACTGAACCGCTACACTACCATCGAGGCGAAAAACATCTTTGCCGGGCAGAAGGAGGATATTTCCGCCGGAAAAATGCTCTACAAAGCGGCGCGGGAGTTCCTGCGCCGTTTCATCGTGCGCAAGGGTTACAAAGACGGGGCGCAGGGATTGTACCTTAGCTGCCTGATGGCTGCCTACCACGTTTCCACCTTCGCCAAAATCCGCCTGATGAAGCAGTTCCGTTCCCAATCTCCCCGGGAGGAGATCGAAAAGCTCTACGCCCAAATCGCCGCCGGGGTCATCGCCGAATATCGAAACCATGAAGAACAGTAATCCCACCATTCCCGGCTCGCCGAAAATCTATATCGTGGTTCTGAACTTCAACCGCGGGGCAGACACGGTGGAGTGTTTGGAGAGCCTCCTGCGCAGTGATTATCCCCGCTGCCAGGCGCTGGTGGTGGATAATTGTTCCTCCGATGATTCCATGCAGCATTTGCAAGAGTGGGCCGAAGGCCGCCGGGAGTACCAGCCGCCGGGCGATCACCCGCTGCGCCGGTTGTCCTTCCCCCCGGTTCCCAAGCCGGTTTCCCATGCAATTATTTCCGCGCGGGAGGCCGAGAAAAACGCCCCCCGTCGCCCGGAGCGGGTGATTTTCATTCGAAGCGATCGCAACCGGGGATTTGCCGGGGGCAATAACCTGGGCATCCGCCTGGCCCTGCGGCAAAACGATTTCGATTATCTCTGGATATTGAACAACGACACCGTGGTGGTGCCGGACGCGCCGGGCAAGTTAGTGGAAACCATGCGCCGGTATCGCGCGGAGGGGCAAAAGATCGGCATTTTGGGCAGCAAACTGCTATATTATGACGCGCCGGAGATCATCCAGGCCGTGGGCGGGCGCTACCGCAAGTGGATCGGGGTGGGCCGGCACATCGGCGACGGGGAGCGCGACCGCGGCCAATACGACCGGCTCGACTCCCGCCCGGATTACGTTGTCGGCGCGGCCATGCTGGTCTCCCGGGAATTTCTGAACCAGGTGGGGTTGTTAAGCGAGGATTATTTCCTATATTTCGAGGAGCTGGATTGGGCCCTGCGCGCCCGCCGGCAGGGCTGGGAAGTGGGCGTTTGCGGGGAGAGCAGGGTCTATCACAAGGAAGGGCGCACCATCGGCTCCCACGCCGATTTGCGGCGGCGCAGCTACCAGTC
>WYBG01000249.1 GCA_011526015.1 Deltaproteobacteria bacterium
AGTAACTTATGAACAATTCGAATCCGATTTCCGCATTCATTTTGCGGTTGTCAGGGCTTTAGAAATCATCGGTGAAGCCACAAAACGCCTGCCAATGGATATTCGAGAGCAATACCCTGCGATCCCCTGGAAAGGAATGGCCGGTATGCGAGACCGTATTATTCATGGCTATGATGTTGTTGACATGCAGATTGTATGGGACGTTGTTAAACAGGAGATTCCCCGAATCAAACCCCAGATCAAAAGAATTTTGAAGGACCATAGTAAATAATCGTTAGAGCAATCAAAAAAACAGGAACTCATCGTGTCGAAAATTCAAAGTAATATCCGCGCCGGGGTGTATGTGGACGTTGCCAACATTACCATGAACGGCGGTTATGGAATGCAGTACGATATATTGCGTGAATTTGCCTGTAGGGACGGGGCCACCCCGGTGCGGCTCAACGCCTACATCAGTTACGACCCGGAACGGGAAAAATCGGACCGGAATTACCGGGAGGCGCAGTTTGGGTTTCACGATAAGCTGCGCGAGCAGGGGTTTAAAGTCATTCTGAAATACATGAAGTGGTATTCCGACGAATCCGGGCGAATCGGGAAAGCCAACGCCGACCTCGACCTCGCCGTTGACGCCCTGCTTCAATCCGAAAATTTAGACCGGGTTTTGCTGGCCACCGGCGACGGGGATTTCGTTCAAGTCGTCAACGCCTTGCAAAACCGCGGCTGCCGGGTGGAAATCGTGGCGTTCGACAATGTCTCCGGCGATCTTCGCAGCGCCGCGGATATGTATTTTTCCGGTTATCTCATCCCCGGTCTGTTGCCGTTCTCCGATGAAAACGGAAAGAAATGGGGCGAGATCGGTTCCTCGGTAAGAGGGCAGTGTTACTATTTCAACCAGTCTAAAAAATTCGGTTTCATGCGTTTTCTGGAAAAGATCGACAGCGAGTTGTGGAAAGTGGATACCCGCCTGGAAGAATCCCCTTACAAAACCGCCTACTTCCGCGCCGGCGATTTTCAGAACAGCGTTGACCTGGACAAGCTCCCCAATCGCGATATGGTGTTCGAATTTGTGCTGGCGAAAAATCCCGCTTCGGATTCCGCGCAATCGGCGCAATTGCAAGCCGTGGACATACGGGTACTGTGAGACAGTAAGAATGGTTGAATGGTTAAATGGCTAAATTGTTGGTTGGGTTTGAGAAGCCGGATTGGAATGAAAAATCAAAAATCCGCAATCTGTTGCAGCCTGAAGAATACCGGCATATTTTTGATTAATTAACTCTTCTCCCCAAGAAATCAACGCGCTCATAAAGTACACCAATCAAAAATTGACAATTTAACCATTTAACAATTTAGCCATACTCCTCCTTCTCCTCGCCTTCCTCCCATCACTACGCTTATTGCAAATACAACATATCTGCAAATTTTTGCAACATAACTTCAAAATCGCCGCGCCGCCTGCCGGGGCGGCGATTTCTCGCCTTTTTAGCCCCACTTTTCCTACAACATTTTTCCAAATCTTCGCAACATAGCTGAAAGATTTGCCCCCTGCTTTTTCGCTATCTTAGGCCGCGATGCTTGAGCAAGGAAGAAGAAACAAGCATCAGGCGCCTTAGAAAGTAAAGAGCAATGTTCAATACAATATAATAAGGAGACCGGGCCATGAGCAGAAAGCCGAATTAACTCCATCGTATCGTGCAGATTTTTTTCAAGTTTGTCTTGTAACCGGTTCAATGAACGGTTTTAAACCATAACCAGAAAGTTCAATTAACTAAATAGATGAAGGAGTCAAAAATGAAACGCGCAATGTATTTCTTATATGGTGTGATTTGCTATTCCATTTTCTTCGGCACGTTTTTGTATGCCATCGGATTCATCGGCAACCTCGTGGTGCCGAAGTCAATGGATTCCGGGGCCCGGGGGCCGCTGGGCCAGGCGCTGCTGATCAACGCCGCTTTACTGGGACTGTTTGCCATTCAACATAGTGTGATGGCGCGGAAAGGCTTCAAAGAGGTTTGGATGAAGATCATCCCCAAACCGTTAGAGCGCAGCACCTACGTGTTGTTCTCCAGCCTTTGCTTAATCCTCTTGTTCACCCAATGGCAGCCCATCGGCGGGGAGATCTGGAACGTGCAAGACCCGGTCGGGCGCATTGTGCTCTATTCCTTGTTTGCCTTTGGTTGGCTGTTAGTACTGTTGGCCACTTTCCTGATCAACCATTTCGATCTGTTCGGATTGCGCCAGGTGTGGCTGTACCTGCGCGGCAAAGAGTACACCCCCTTGAAATTCCGCAAACCTTTCCTTTATAACTACGTGCGGCATCCGCTTTACGTAGGCTGGTTCTTCGCCTTCTGGGCGACCCCGACCATGACCATCGCGCATCTGGTGTTCGCCATCGCCACTACCGCGTATATTCTCATTGCCATTCAGCTGGAAGAACGGGATCTGGTCGCAGAGCACGGCGAAGCCTACGCCAGCTACCGCCGGGAAGTGCCCATGCTCATTCCCGTCAAACTGAAAAACAAGAGCTACGAAAAGGTGACGAACTAAGCCGGTTGGCGCCAATGAACCGGCGCTTAAGTAAAAAACCAATTCAAACCGAAACCTGGAAAACGGAAAAGGGGCGGACCGGCAAGCGGGTCCGCCTCTCTTCCCTTAAAAACAGAAAGGCATGAAAGTTATGTTGAGTTTGATTGCAAAAACATTCCGGCAGAATCTGCTGGTCCGTTTATACAAATACTACATCATTGACAGCATTCTGATCGTGAAGCGGTTCGGCTTTAAGGAGTTGTGGAAGAGGAGAGGTCTCAAATTTCTGCTGGTAATCGTGGCATACTACCTGGTGCGGGATACGCTGCTATACGTGGTTATTCCCTTTTGCATCGCCAGGGGACTTTTTTAACGCCGGGCGACAGGAGGATACCGCCATGGTTCA
>WYBG01000250.1 GCA_011526015.1 Deltaproteobacteria bacterium
ATGTCGCCGAATCTCCTTACCCGGATAAGCTCTGCGACAACTGCGGATTCTGGGTCGCGCCGGAAGGCGGGGCCGCTTGTGGCGGCTGTAAAGTGATCAAGGGGCCGATTCACCCCAAGGGACACTGCACTTCCTGGGTGGCCATGCCGCCGTCCTAACCTTTAAACCGGGAAAAGAATTTCCCTTGCGAAAGACTGAAAAAATTGCCAATTGCCAATTGGAAATTGCCAATTGGCAATTGGTTATCGTATGCTCTCCACCACTAAAAACTCTGCCATACCACAGGCTGCTTCGGACCAAACCGTGCTAAACCACTCCCTTTCGAACATGCGCAAAGAGTATCATCACCGGGAATTAGATGAATCCACCGCCCTCCGCGATCCTTTTCAGCAATTCCGGCGCTGGTTTGAGGATGCCGCCGGGGCGGATTTCGAAGAACCCAACGCCATGGCCCTGGCCACCGCAGACGGGCAGGGCCGCCCCGCGGTGCGAATGGTGCTGCTCAAGAGCTTCGATGAACGCGGCTTCGTATTCTTCAGCAATTACAAAAGCCGCAAGGGCCGGGAGCTAACCGAAAATCCCCGTGCTGCCCTGCTGTTCTGGTGGGAGAAATTCGACCGGCAGGTGCGGATCGAAGGAGCGGTGGAAAAAATCAGCGCGGAGGAATCCGAGGCGTATTTCCGCAGCCGCCCCCTCGGAAGCCGCCTGGGCGCCTGGGCTTCGGAACAAAGCGCGGTCATTTCCGGCCGCGCCGAACTGGAAGGACGGCTGCGGGAGGTTACCGAAAAGTTCCGCGCAAAGGAAGTTCCCCGGCCTCCCTATTGGGGCGGTTACCGGGTCATACCGGAGATATTCGAGTTCTGGCAGGGCCGGGAAAGCCGCCTGCACGACCGGCTGCGCTACCGGAAATTCGAGTCCGGGGAGTGGCTGATCGAGCGGCTTTCGCCCTGAGGTATGCTCTGCGACTACAAAAGAGGAGCGTGGGAATGCTGACCATCGACGGAAGCCGGGGAGAAGGGGGCGGGCAAATTTTGCGTTCCTCCCTGACCCTTTCGCTGCTCACCGGAAAACCCTTCCGGATTGTGAATATCCGCGCCGGGCGGAAAAAACCCGGCCTGCTCCGCCAGCACCTGGCTGCCCTGAAGGCCGCGGCGCAGATCGGGCAGGCAGGGGTGAGCGGCGCTTCCCCCGGTAAACAGCCGGAATTGGGAGAACAAGAGTTAACCTTTTATCCCGGTGAGATCGCCGCGGGAGACCGCCATTTTTCTATCGGCAGCGCCGGCAGCGCCACCCTGGTGCTGCAAACCGTGCTGCTCCCCCTGCTCACCGCGCCCGGGCCTTCCCGTTTAGTTTTCGAAGGCGGCACTCACAATCCCTTTGCCCCGCCATTCGAGTTTTTGCAAAGAGCGTTTCTGCCCCTCCTGGAGCGCATGGGCGCGCGAGTTTCCGCGAAGCTGGAAAGACCGGGATTTTATCCCGCCGGGGGAGGCAAATTCAGCGTCGTTATTCAGCCCATACCGAAACTCAGCCGCATAGATTTGCCGGAACGGGGCAAACTGCTTGGAATCAGCGCCAAAGCGCTAATTTCCCAATTACCCCTGCATGTCGCCCGCCGGGAGTTGAAGGTGGTTGCGGAAAAATTATCCCTGCAAAAAGAGCAGTTGGCGGAAGAAGAAGTCCCCAACCCGCAGGGACCCGGCAACGCCCTCATCATCGAGATCGCCAGCGAGCAGGTAAGGGAAATTTTCACCGGCTTCGGCGAGAAGCGGTTGCCCGCGGAGCAGGTCGCCGCGCAGGCTGCGGAAGCAGCACAATACTATTTGAACTCCGGCGCAGCGGTGGGACAGTACCTCGCCGATCAACTGCTGCTGCCCTTTGCCCTGGCCGGGGGCGGCTCTTTTTCCACCCTCCCGCTTACCTCCCATTTCGAGACCAACCTGGATGTTCTCCGCCGGTTTATGGATATTGATGTCTCTATCGAACAGATCACCGGAACAGCACAAATGGTTCGGATTGATAAAAAAAGAGTGATATAGACCTCAAAGGTTTTTGAAACCTTTGAGGTCTATAACCCACCCATAAGAAATCAAACAATAAGCATTTCAGGAAAATCTTTACTACATTTGCCCGTTAATCTGAGAAAAGGGAATTTCAAATGCCATACGAGGTGCTGTTAAAAAGCCTCATCGCCGGTTTGCTGGCCAGTTTCGCCTGCGGGTTGGGCGCGCTCCCCCTGCTACTTCGCCATATCGATCCGGAGCGGCATACCGGGATCGGCTATGGAGCGGCGGGCGGACTGATGTTTTCTGCCTCGGTTTACAATTTGATCCTCCCCGGCCTGACCATGGCCTCCCACTCACTCACCTTAACGGAGGTGCTGCCGGTGCTGGCGGGAATTTTCCTGGGCGCCGCTTTCCTGTGGAGCACCGACAAATTTTTATCTCCGGAACGTTTAGAAACCGCGGCCTGGAAACGCTGGGGCGAAAAAACCGCCATTTTGATCTTTGTCGCCATGTCGATCCACAGCATCCCGGAAGGGGTGGCCGTGGGAGTGGGCTACGCCTCCGGTGAAGTTTATTCAACGAACCTGGGAACTTACATTGCCGTTGCCATCGGCATTCACAACATTCCCGAAGGGCTGGCAGTAGCCATCCCCTTGCGCGCCGCCGGCGCCAGCATCCACAAATGCTTCTGGGCCGCCTTTTTGACCAGTCTTCCCCAGCCGATTGCCGCGGTTCCGGCAGGAATCGCTTCCTGGCTGTTCCAACCGTTGATGCCCATTTTGATGGGATTCGCCGCCGGGGCGATGATTTTTTTAGTGCTGCTGGAGATCATTCCGGAAGCGTTAGGCTCCGATACCCCGGTAAAGATCGCCTGGGCCTTCACGAGCGGTTTTTGCCTGATGCTGTTGGTGCAGGTGATTCTGTAGCGAGGCGCAGCGTAAGTGTACGTTTATAGGGATTTGAATGATACCTGATTCCAGATACCGGATGCTGGCTACCGGGTAGGTACAAGATATTCGGCATCATCAAAACGAAAAGCGCGGCCAACTTGCTCTGATGGGGCTTGTGGTATAATTCGCCAATTCAACAATAAAAAAAGGGTTACCGCATCGGTAACCCTTTGAGGGTACTCCCAAGGGGATTCGAACCCCTGTTGCCGCCGTGAAAGGGCGGAGTCCTAGGCCTCTAGACGATGGGAGCATGTAAACAAAAAAATCGGCTCCAAATATAACCGCCGGAGCCTTGAAAACAAGAAAAAAAATTTTTGGGTGAGTGACGGGATTTGAACCCGCGCCCCCCAGGGCCACAACCTGGTGCTCTAACCAACTGAGCTACACCCACCATTCAAATAGCGTCGCGAATGTACAAAAATTGCCTTGAGCAGTCAATAATTCTATTATTAATTTTGGCGCTCCCTGGAGGACTCGAACCTCCAACCAACGGCTTAGAAGGCCGCTGCTCTATCCGTTGAGCTAAGGGAGCGGGGGAAACACAAAGTGAAAAATGCAAAATGTAAAGTGGAAAGTGGAAACCATGCCCGGAGCTTGACCGCCTGAACGACGAGCCGGGCAGGTCGAAGGGTGTAAAATAAATGAGTAGGTGAGATCAATTAAAACAATTAACTTTTCTGCCAGCTATCATTTTCCACTTTACACTTTGCATTTTCTAACTCTGTCGGGGCGACTGGATTCGAACCAGCGACCCCCTGCTCCCAAAGCAGGTGCGCTACCAAGCTGCGCTACGCCCCGCGGAACTACTGATGATTACAAACTCAACCGTATCAACGATCTCTAACGAACGGGAAATATATAGTCGCGGCCAAAAAAATCAAACTGAAATTTTATCTGAATACCATCCCCGCCAGGTATTGGTCTTGTTTCCAGACTGTATTGAGAACAGCCCCCGAGGTGATTGATGCAGAGTCTTATTCAGGTTGCCGGAATTAAGGATCGCCGGGAGGCGCAGATGCTCCTGAAATCAGGAGTAGACTGGCTGGGGTTCCCCTTCCGCCTGCCGGTGCATAAAGAAGATATTTCCGAGGCCGGCGCCGCCACTGTTATCGCTTCCCTGGAGCCGCCCCATGCCGGGGTTCTGATCACTTACCTGGCCGATCCCCTCGAAATTATCCGGCTTTGCCAAAAACTCGGAACCGACAAAATTCAGCTTCATGGAGAGATTTCCCTTTCCCAGCTTCATAAACTCAAGGAAATTGCGCCGCAACTCTTCGTAATCAAAAGCCTGATCGTTAAACCGGGCAATTTAGCTCACCTGGAAAGCCTGGTGAAGCAGCTTGGCTCGTTGGTCGATGCCTTTATTACCGATACCCACGATCCGCTGACCGGCGCAGACGGCGCTACCGGCAAAACCCACGATTGGAGTATCAGCCGCCGCCTGGTAGAAATTTCCTCCCGCCCGTTGATTCTGGCCGGGGGATTGAATCCCCGCAACGTGCGCAGCGCAATTTTGCAAGTGCGGCCCGCGGGGGTGGATGTCCATACCGGGATCGAAGACGCCTCCGGCCGTAAAGACGCCCGGAAGGTAGCGGCGTTTGTCGCCGAAGCCCGGGCTGCTTTCGCGCTCACCGGATCTTCTGGATGGGCATCCCGCTGAACGCAAAAATTGAGCTGAAACTACTGCTTTTTTGACGAATTTCGCGGGAGAATTTTTAAGATTTTTTCTCCTCCACCATTTCGACTTTTCTGCTAAAAATCCTCTCTTTTGACCAGCTTATTTCCTTTTGATTCTCTGTTAGTCATTTATTCACAACAAATTAGATTCTTGAAAAATTGTTTAGTATATTAAACAAAGCCTTTACTAAAAAAAATTTTTTTTATAGGAAAGCCGATTTCTGAAATATATATTTGCGCACCTTCAGGATAAATCAAACAGGGAGCGCCGGGGTAATTGCCCTGGCGATGTTGCCAATAAAGGGATAAACATGAGTCATTCAATCCTTAATGTAGGAGGATTTATGCGATGGTTAGAATGGACACTTTCGGACCCCACCTGACCCTGGACTTGAACGATTGCAACCCGGCTAAATTGAGCGACTTCGATCTGGTATTCGAAGTGCTCGATCAATTGCCGGACATGATCGGAATGACCAAGATCACCCAGCCCTATGTGTTCAAATATTCCGGGCTGGTACCGGAAGACAAGGGAATTACCGGATTTGTGGTGATTGCAGAAAGCCACATATCCATCCACACGTTTCAAGAGAAGAATTATGTTTTCATTGATCTCTTCTCTTGCAAACCCTTCAATTGCGAATTTGCCCAACAATATCTGATTGATGTGTTCGAGTCCAAAAAACCGACCGTCAACGTGCTGATGCGCGGGCTGGATTTTCCGCGGGAAGTTGCGGAAGAAGCGACGAAAAACGGGAAATTGGTG
>WYBG01000002.1 GCA_011526015.1 Deltaproteobacteria bacterium
CAATCATCCGGTAGATATAAACCCCGCTGGCAACCGCTTCCCCGGCGGAATTCCGCCCGTCCCACTGCACCGTGTAGCGCCCGGCGGCCAGCCGCTCGTTCACCAGGGTCTTCACCCTTTGCCCCAGGAGGTTGAAAATGCTCAACTCTACATTGCCGGGGGCTGAAAGCTGAAAACTGATCGCTGTAGCGGGGTTAAACGGATTCGGATAATTTTGCTCCAGCAAGAAATCCCGCGGAATCTCCGTTAGGGGATTTTGGGTTATCCCTACCACCCCGCCGGTAGTAGTGCGAAGAATGCTGCCGTAATTCCCCACCATGGTGCCGGTGTTGGCATCGGTAAAATAAACCGCATTCAACTGCTGCGAGGTTCTGCTGACCTGGCGCACCCAGGTAACGCCGCCATCGGTGGTGCGTAGAACAGTGCCCAGATGCCCAACCGTGGTTCCGTTGCTCAGGTCCGTGAAGAAGATATCGTAAAGAGAGACGGTAACGCCGCTGGTTTGGCCGGTCCAGGTCGCGCCGCCGTTGGTCGTATGCCGGATGGTTCCGTTATCTCCCGCCGCCCAGCCGTTATTGGCGTCAACAAAACAGACGGCATTCAACGCAAAGGGAGTTCCGCTGGTTTGCGGGGTCCAGTTTGCGCCGCCATTGGTAGTGCGGAGAATGGCGCCGGTGGAAACAATGGTTCCGGTATTGGCATCGGTGAACCAGACGCCATTTAGAGTTTGAATTACTCCGCTGGTTTGAGGACTCCAATTCGCGCCGCCATTGGTGGTACGAATAATCACGCCCCCCACTCCTACCGCGGTGCCGTTGTTGGCGTCGCTGAAAAAGACATCCTCCAGCCAATTGGTGGTTCCGCTGGCCTGGAATGTCCAGTTGACTCCGCCATTGGTAGTGCGGTGCATAAGCCCGGACTGGCCCACGGCTACTCCAATATTGGCGTCGCCGAATGAGACGGCATTAAACGACACGTTTGCCTGAACCGTCCAGGTAGCGCCGGCGTTGGTGGTGCGCAGCAGTTTTCCCCCGCCGCCGACCACCACGCCGGTATTGGCGTCGGTGAAAAAGACATCGTTAAAGGAATCATACGGCCCGGAGGATTGCTCCGTCCAGCTAACCCCGCCATTGGTGGTGCGCACTAAGAAACCTAATTGTCCGACCGCAAATCCATTGTTGGCATCGCTATAGGCAATGCCGGCGGGAGTCCAGTTCGAGCCGGTACTCTGCCAGCTCCAGGTAGCGCCGCCGTTGGTGGTACGCAGAATGTTACTGCCGGTAAGATCCAGCCCCACAATCGTTCCATTGTTCGTATCGGTGAAGAAAACGCCTTGCAGGAATCCAATCGACCCGCTGGTTTGCGGCGTCCAGGAAACCCCGCCGTTGGTGGTGTGAACAATCGTACCGTTCCAGCCGGCGGCGGTGCCGGTATTGGCATCCAGAAAATGTACCGCGTTGAGGGTGCTGGTAGTGCCGCTGGTTTGCGGCGTCCAATTGGCCCCGCCGTTGGTGGTGCGCAGAATAACGCCGTTAGAACCGACCGCGGCGCCGTGGCTGGCGTCGGTGAAGTGAACGGCATTCAGCATCGCCGTGGTGCCGCTGGTTTGTTGGGTCCAGTCGGCCCCGCCGTTGGTGGTGCGAATGATCGTCCCGGAGGAGCCCACCGCTGTTCCGGTATTAGCATCCGAGAAGGAGACGCCATTGAGGAAGGTAAATGGAGCGCCGCTGGATTGTTCACTCCAGTTCGCTCCGCCGTTAGTGGTGCGGAGAATGGTGCCTAAATCTCCCACCGCAGTGCCGGTGCTGGCATTGGCAAACGAGACGCTGCGAAGCCAGTTGAAAGTTCCGCTGGAGATTTGCGCCCAGTTTGCGCCGCCGTCGGTGGTGCGGAGAATCGCGCCGAAGTGCCCGACCGCCACCGCGGTGTTGGCGTCGAAAACCGCCACGGAGGTCAGGTCGCTTCCCTGCGGTTTGGGATTTTGCCAGAACCAGCCGGACTGGGCGAATGCCGCGGCGCCGGCCATCTGGATGAACATAATATAATATATGAACTTCATGGTATTCCCCTTAGGTTTAGTGAAGTATGAGATTCTGCCCCAAATTCTCTGCGCCTGCTTAGCGCTACGATCATTAAGCGTTTTGAATTCTGAATCGGTACTATCACATGAGATATGAGAATTTCCGATGTTGAGGCGTCTTATCGCTCTCAACTTGAATCGCCGCGAATAACGCCGGATAGCGAGGGTATGGAGAAGCGGCCCGGGGAAAGTTTTCAGACCTCAACGCAGGGTTTAGCGCAACTCCTCCGGCCCGATAATCCCCCCGGATATTACCGCTTTCATCCCCTCTTCGATGCTCCAGCCGGGATCGCGAGTTTGCGATTCCCGCACGATCACCAGGGTTCCGCTGGTGGGATTGGGAGGGGTGGGAACGTAAACTTTCAGCATCTTCTCGTTATTATTCTTCCGGTCGATGACCGCGCCGGTCACAAAACCGACCGTCCACATGCCCGGCATCAGAAAATCTACCAGAACTACTTTTTTGAACGCCTGGCGCTCCGGCAGCAGAAAAGTGGATGAAAGCTGCTTGCCCACCTGGTAGGTGGTCTTCACCAGGGGAATGCGGTCGGAGATTCGCTCGATCAAATTGAAAAATTTTTTCCCGACAAAATTGCTGCCGATGATTCCAATCAGGTAAAAAATTATCAGCAGTATCACGATGCCCAGTCCCGGGATCGAGAAACCGATAAGATTGTCGATCAGCCCGGTTACCCGCCGGTCGATGCTGAGGTAGAGCAACCGCACCACAAAATACGAAAGTACCAGCGGAATAATCGCCAGGACGCCGCGGATGATGTATTTTTTTATATGGCTGAAAAATCCCTTCATACAGACGTTCCGTTTTTTTAATTGACAATTGACAATTGGCAATTGGTAATTGGTAATTGCCAATTAAAAAACTCTTCACAACAGCAAGTGCAGAGAAACGGCCAGGTTTTCCGGCAGTTCCGGGTCGAGGCTTTGCAGGTACAGGGAAGAGCGCGCCCGCTTATTCTCTACGAAGGGGCGGATTTGGAAAAGAAATATTTTGCCTTCCATGAACCCCAATTCCACGTCGAAAGGCCCGCCGGACTCGACTCCCGGGGTTTCGGCCATTTTTTGTTTGATTTCCGCAGCCGCAGCCCGCAACTGCTCTAATTCTTCCGGCCCCAGGATGGGGCGGTGGAAGTCGGCAAGCCCCTTTTCCGTGCCCCCGCTTTCCGGGAGAAGAGTATATTTTACCTCCCGGGAAGGGGAGAGAAGCAGGTTGGTTCCATCCCGGCGCAGCAAATAGGTCTCGGCGATCTGCCCCTCTACCGCGCCGCCGGCCCCGCGGTTGAACGCCACGGTGACGTCATCGTGAGCGCCGGCCATCATTCCGGAGGTGATCATTACCCCGGATTTGTCCACATTTACCGTGGGGAGGATCAGGATGGAGGGGTACACGTTTTCCGGATTGAGCAGGTACTTCTGCCGCCAACGGTAGCTGCGTTCGCTGTAGGGGGAGGCCCATACGTCGCGAATTCCCTGCAAAATTTTTTCCCCTTCCACGACGTTGAATACGGTCAGGTTTAGCCCCGCGCCGGTAAAATCCTTCAAATCTTCCATGTTGGTATCGCTGCGGATGAACACCGCCTTGCGCCCCAGGGGGGTCCCGAAGTGTTTCTCGAACGCCCGCCGCAGCCAGTAATCGAACTCCGGCAAAAGGGGAATTTGGCGGATCGCCTCCCGTAGTTGCGCCAGGCGCCTTAGCACCCGGTTTTCCACCCTCTCTTCCTCGGCGCCGTTTCCCCGCTCCTGCGCCGCCTGGCGGAAGGAGGTTTGCAAAAATTCCCAATAAGTGGAATCGCTGCCGGGCATCAGTTGATTTAGGTGCTGGCGGAAAATTCCGAAGGGAATGGCAAATCCCTCCCCCACTTTTCCGGGGAAGAGATATTTCAACTCTCCTAAGTTCGCGGCCTTGGGGCCGCACAGCCGCCCGGAATCGGAGGCGCGCAGCTCTCCCAGCCCGATCAGCTCCCGGTAATCCAGGCGCAGTTTATCGACCGGCACGGCAATTTTCTCTTCCGAGCGTTGGGTGACTGCAAAAAGAGCTTTTTCCTCGCGGCTCATCTCCGATTCCGGTTTCAGGATTACCCGCCCGCGCGGGGAAACCGCGTAAAAAAAAGATTGGCCGGAAAAAGGGGCTAACTCTTCTAAATGCTGCGGGGAGAATACCGCGTTGGGAATTCCTAAATTTCTCGCTAACAGTTGCACGTGGGAAACCAGGTTGCCCTCCGCCGCCGTACCGATGCCGGCTACCGGTTTCAGATCGAAAGGGGTGCGCTGCAAGAGATATATTTTTTGAGACGAAAATTCGATAGAATCCGTGGCCCCGGCAACCACTACCAACTCTCCTTTGGCAAAGCCGGGATTAAGCCCGCGAACCTGGCCGGGGTTGGAGATTCCCGCCACCTGGCTTTGCAGCCCGGCGATTTGCGCGGCGAGGTCCTTTAACTTCCCCACGGTCTCTCCTAAAGGGAGCAGCGCCGTTCCCCGCACCCGGTCGTCGACGAACCCGCCGGTTAGAGGCTCGAAGGGGCTGAACAGCGCCGCCGCCGGCTCATAGACTGCCCGGATCATTCCCGTTCCCCACTCCACCACCCGGCCGGCCAGCTCGCCCTGTTCCCAGAAGGTTTTGAGGGGCAGCTCTTCCTGCCCCGGTAGCAGCACAAACCGCGGTTCTACGCTCTCCCATTCCCATACTTCCAGGTAGCCGGCCCCGGCTGCAGCCCTGGCCAGGGCGTAATTTTTTCGCAGCAATTCGCCCACGGTTTCCGGGCTCCAGGACATGGCGTGGCGGAACAACAAGGTTTCCATTTCATTGGACAAATCTAACAGCGAAAGGCGGGTTTTGGCGGAGGAAATGGAGGGAAGCGACTTCCGGAGCGTCCACATCAATTCGGCAACGTCCCAGCACAAATTTGCCAGGAAGGTTTGCGCCCCCGGCAGGGAATCCGGCGGCGGGGTGCGGTAGTTCTTGATAATCCGTTGTAATTGCCCGGCCAGCGGGGAGTCTTTTGGCAGCCGGTTGAGGTAGGGGGTAAGGCTCTGCATATCGAAGGGCCGGTAGGCCAGCTCCAATGTGGAGATCAATTGCCGGAGGAGCGAGTCCACGGGGGCGGTGATGCGGTTTTGGTTCCGCTCCCGGAAATTTTTGACCTGCACAAGGTCGCCCGGCTCCGGGTGGCCGTGCAATTTCACCCGCAAATTGGTAAACGCGGCCAGGGAATCGCCGATGACGGTGGAGAGGGCGCGTATTTTTTGCCAGCGATTATCATTGGCGCGGTGGGGAATATCTTTGCAGGCCTGGCGGAGCAGAAAGAAGCGCGAGGCCAGGATTTCATCGTTCCCGGCCAGGTAGGTGAGGAAGTTGATCCCCCAGCGCTCCTCGTCTTCCGCCTGGATGGCCCCACGGTAATAGCGCGCCCGCCGCAAAATCCAGCCGTCATCCACGGCCTGGAGGTATTTTTCCAATTGGTACTGTTTGAGGCGGGAATTCCGGTTGGCCTCATCCCAGAAATCTTCGAAAGGCGTGCCGGCTAAAATCTGCCCCAGGTGGATGCCCTGCTCGCCGGCCAGCTTTTGCACCACGTCTTTGGGCAGGGCGTGCTGAATGCCGCCGGGCTCCGGGCAGCGCTCCTGGGGGGGCAATATCGATCCGTCGGGGCAAAACCAGCGAATCGCCTGGTAGGGGCCGCGTTCATCCTTTTTGAAATCCTGTAGCAATTTCTGGATTTCTTCCGGGCTGAGCGCCTGGGGAAAACCGCTGAATCCCGCCGTCATGGTTCCCAAAAATATCGACAATAATACCCTGAACCGCCAACCTGAAGGCCTCGAATGATTCACGATTCGTTCCTCTCCGCAAAAAAATATTCACGGCGCAAAATACAAAAAAAATCTTGCAAGTTGATGGGTATTTTATTTTAAGGCGGGTTCGCGCAGCGGGGGAAAATTCAAACTCCTGCTTACCCTCACGGGGTGCAGTGCCGCGCTGATGGTTTCGCCTCGGGAAACGATCGTCGAACCGGTTCTTCACGCCGCTCCCTCCGCAAATTCGGCCAGGGCTGCCGGGGTTCAGGGCATTACGGTATATCTGCCACGCTTTTATCCTTCACCGCAGGCTCTTTTGCCACTGCCTGGGAACGCCCGTTTCTGCCGGAGTTCTCTTCGAGAACGTTGTGAACCGGGGAATCGCTAGGGTTGTTTGGATTCGATGGTTGAACCGTGAGGCGAGGCTCTTTCCCGTTCTCCTGGTGATTCTGATACAGAGAAATCAAAAAACCGAACAACAGGATGCCCCCGATAATAGCCAGGGAAACGCTGGCGGGAATCGGGAAATGGTGGTTCATGATCATTTTCACGCCGACGTAAACCAGTACCACGATAATGCTGGTTTTTAGGTGCTTGAATTTTTCCATCATGGCGGCGAGGGCGAAATACATGGAGCGCAGGCCCAGGATGGCAAAGATGTTGGAAGTAAAGACCAGGAAAGGATCGCGGGTAACCGCAAAGATGGCGGGAATGGAGTCGATGGCAAAGAGCACGTCGCTGCTTTCCACTACCAGTAAGGCGACAAACAGGGGGGTAATGGCTCGTTTCCCATTGATGTGGGTGAAAAAGTTGTGCCCCTCAAATTTGGGGCTGACCCGGTAAAATTTCCGTACCACGCGCACTAACAAATTCTTTTCCGGTTCGATTTCCACGTCCTTGAAAATCAACATTTTGGCGGCGGTGACGATCAACAGGCCGCCGAAAACGTAAATCATCCAGGAAAATTGGGCGATCAGGGCGGCCCCGGCGAGGATCATAATTCCACGCATGATAATCGCCCCGAGAATCCCCCAAAACAGCACCCGGTGCTGGTATTTCCCGGGCACCCGGAAGTATGAAAATATCAGCGCGATGACGAAAATATTATCCATGCTGAGGGATTTTTCGATGATATAACCGGTAAAAAACTGGATGGCCGCTTCCCTGCCGCTGAGGTTTCTTACACTCTCGCCCCCGATTTCCATGATATTATAGTCATATAAGAAATAGACCCCCACGTTGAATACCAGCGCCAGGAAAATCCAAAAAGCGGTCCATTTCATCGCTTCCCGGATGCCGATCACGTGGTCCTTACGATTAAAGACTCCCAGGTCGAGCGCCAACATAAAAATGATAAAAATGATAAAGCCAATCCAAAGCCAGATAGCCATGAAATACTACTCCGATGCGAATTTTTTCTTTTTTGGGCCCGTTCTTTAAAATCACCAGGAAGAGTAAACGAAAGATAGAAGTTAGAGGAAATGTTTCAGGCCGTTATGGGTGTTTTTTTGCTGAAATAAGAAATCCTTTTTCCGGTTCAATGAACAATCTTACGCGGCAATCTATGCAACTCATGCTAATATGTTGTGACGTTTCTCATAATACCCGATTCTGAAACGGCGGCGGCAATCTTCATCCCCGGGTTGGCGCGTCTCCCGGTCAAAGCCAGCGTTTCTTTTTGAAAAGCAGCAGCAGTCCGCCGCCAACCATGAGGGTAATGATCCAGAAAACCACGTAGCCGTAGGGGCTTTCTAATTCCGGCATGTTAAGGGGGCTAACGCTGGTGTCGAAGTTCATTCCGTAAACCCCGGCAAGGAAGGAAAGAGGGATAAAAATCGTGGAGATGATGGTCAAAACTTTCATTACTTCATTCAGGCGGTTGCTCATCTGGGTCAGGTAAATATCTAGCACCGAGGATACCCGCTCGCGGTAGTTTTCCAGGGTGTCGATGACCTGGATGGTGTGATCGTACAGGTCGCGGATGAAGTGGGTGGTGGCTTTTTTGATCAACAGGGATTCGCTGCGCTGCAAATTGCTGATCACCTCGCGCAGGGGCCAGATCGCTTTGCGCAGTTCCAGGAGTTGCCGTTTCAGATGATGGATTCTGCTCACTAAGGAGGGGTCATGGTTCTCCAAAACCGCGTCTTCCAGGTCTTCGATCTCTTCGCCTAACCTTTCCAACACCAGGAAGTAGTGGTCCACGATGATATCCATGATGGCGTATCCTAAGTAATCGGCCCCGTTTTTGCGAATCCGGCCTTTTCCGGTTTCGATATGGCTCCGCAAGGGATCGAAAACGTCGCGCTGCGCTTCTTCCTGGAAGGTGATCACGAAATTATTCCCGATGGCCAAACTGACCTGCTCCTGGGTGATCTCCTCATCCTCGTTCTCGTATTGGATCATTTTGAAGATGATTACGATGTAATGATCGAACACCTCCACCTTGGGGCGTTGGTGGGTGCTCAGGATATCCTCTACCACCAGGGGGTGGATATCGAAATGCTGCCCGATTTTTTCCACAATCGGCGCTTCGTGCAGCCCGTCGATGTTGATCCAGGTAACGGTTTGGCTCTCGCGATAGGGGAAGGTCTCTTCGATGTTTTCTACGGTTTTTTTATGGTATTTTTTTTCGTCGTAGTCGATCACGGTAATTTTAATTGGCTCCGCCTTTTTTTTGCCCACATAGACCGGGCTGCCGGGGGGCAACCCGATTTTGGCGGAGCGCTTGACCACCT
Source organism: Deltaproteobacteria bacterium (assembly GCA_011526015.1). Classification (GTDB taxonomy): domain Bacteria; phylum Calditrichota; class Calditrichia; order RBG-13-44-9; family J075; genus JABWBP01. The sequence goes on from WYBG01000002.1 coordinate 8,629, forward strand.
GGTTCGGCATAATGTCACACCTCCGAGCCGTTTTTTTGCCAGAAATCTTAACAGTGGCGTAACTTACAGCATTTGCGCGGCAAAAGCAAGGAAGCTGAGGAATTCCCGCGCACGGGGAGATCTTGCTATTGAATCGGCAAAATAATGGAAAAGGCGCTCCCTTTGCCCACCTCGCTTTGCACCCGGATGTCTCCCCCGTGTTTCTGCACGATATTGTAGGCGGTGGATAAACCCGATCCCATTTTGACCCGCTTTTCATCAGCGGAAAAACCGAACATAAATATTGAGCTTAGTTTGTCGGGAGGGATCCCTCTACCGGTGTCGGAGAAGCGGATATGGATTTGTTTGCCCTTTTTGGCGGGCGCATTTTCTAAAAATGATTTGATATGAATGGTTCCAGAGCCGGATATGGCCTGGCGGGCGTTCTTCAGAATGTTCAGGAACGCCTGGTTCAACTGCGCGGGATAGCAGCCGACTTTGGGAATCTGCCCGTACTCTTTAACCAGGTGAATATTTTGCATAAACTCGCTTCCCAGGAGGGTAATGCTGCTGTCGATGCCCTCGTGCACATCCACCACCCGGTATGCGGATTCGTCCAGCCCGGCAAAATTTTTTAAGCTCTTTACCAGGGTGGCAATGCGCTCGCCGGCGATCAGGGTCGCACGGGTACTCTCTTTGAGGATTTTCAAGGCCATGGAAAGCTGCTGGTTATTCCTGATCTCTTCGATAGAGCGGCTTTGCTCCAGAACGGTCTCGATCTTATGGATACAACGCCCGGCAACGTCGGCAGAACTGTTTACCGTTCCAACCGGGCTATTGATCTCGTGCGCAACGCCGGCAACCAGGCTGCCCAGGGCGGCCATTTTTTCTTTCATGATCAACTGCTCCTGGGCGGCTCTTAATTCTTCCATGGCGGCGTAAATATCCAGGTTCTTTTGGACGATTTCGGTCTTTTGTTTTTCGAGAATGCTGGATTTTTCCTCCAATTCCGTATTGGCTTTTTGCAATTTATCTGCCTGCGCCCGGAGCTTTTCAGCCTGCATCTCCATGTTTTTTTTGGCCTCCCGGAGCGATTTGGCCATGTGGTTGAAGGAGCCGGCCAGGGCGCCAATTTCATCCTTGCGGCCAATATCCAATTGCACGTCAAGGTATCCTTCGGCAATTTTTCCGGCCGCGGTTTCCAGTTCCCGGACCGGCCTGACAACCAGCCGCACAAATACCGTAGCAATGATGATGGACAGAATGATGGTACCAATGAGCAAGCTGATCGTAATACCGCGCGTGGAACGATAAGTGAGATCCGCGCGTTTTGCCGATTCGAATACATCTTTTTCGTAGCCGCCGACAACCTTTTTCAGATCGGCGCTGAAAACGTTATAAACCTCGCGAGCCTCTCCGTTCAACAGGTCTGCCGCTTCCCCGGTCTTGTTTTCCCGGGAGAGCTTGAAAAATGTAAAACTTAAATCCTGGTATGCTTCCCACTGCTGGTCGAAATGGGAAAACAGTTCTCGCTCTGCTTCAGAGTAAATGCCTAATTGCCCCGCTTCCGTCCTGAGGGTGTCATAAGTATCCAATCTCCCGTTGATTTGATCAATCAGCCCGATCATTGTTTCCCGGAGCTCCTCTTTGCTCGCTTCATCATCGGCGAAAGCATATTGTAGCTGGCTTCTTCGCAAATCCGCCGTGAGCAGGTTAATATCGCTAACTGCAATTGCCCGGGGAAGCCAGTTGCGGGTTAGCTCATCGACTTCGGATTTGATCGCAGCCATCTTACGGATGGCAAAAATGTTAACCCCGGCCATAATCAAAAGAATGAAGCCAAGAATTAATCTCTGCTTACCCCTTAATTTCATGTCTTCGAATTTCATGGGATTTCCCTATTTCTTCTCTGCCGGCTCTATTACAAACAGCACCTTTACAGCCTCCGTTACTTTGGATTGGCTGACAAACCCGACTGAACCAGGGGTGGCGGCAACTTTTTTTACAACGGCTTCCTCAGTTTCCAGGGCTTCCGGGGGATCGCCTTCACCGGAGAGCATTTTCTTCATCCAGATAGATTTCATGCGCGAGATAGATTTGCCGAGGTATTTATAAAACGTCTCCTTTACTTCACTCTTGGGCTTCAAGTCGAACACAACCACCGGCTCGCCGTTATCCCACAAGCCTATGTCGCGAGAATAATAATCCAGCAGCACCGCCCGGCTGATATTCTCTTGCTCGACCGAGGGATGAGCGATCACCACCACCTGCGCCGCGACCATGCCCCCCGGCGACAGGCATATCAAAAAAGCAGAGAAAAGTATCTTTAGACTGCATTTCAAGTGCATTGTTGCTCTCTCCTGTTTAGAGAATGGAGAACGAGGCTTAGAAGAAAATGGAAATTGCCAGGGCGTAAACCTCGAAGGCATAGCCTTCTAAGGCTTCCGGATAAGGTGTCGCAGTAATATCGGTATAGGCGATTTGCCCTTTCAGAACAATCCGGTCGCTGAAGTTGTAGGATACGCCGCCGGTTATCACGTCAACATCCACGATAAATTTTATAAATTGATCATCAACAATTTCTACCTGGTGTTCCCTGGTAAACCAGTAACTTGCGTAAACGTACAGGCGTTCCGTGGTATTCCAGCCCAGGGTGCCGTACAAAAACCGCTTGTCAACTTCCACCACCTCGGCGCCTTCATCATAAAAAACCGAAATATATTCGCCCTCGAAAGAAAAATCCCCAAAGCGGTACAACAGGTCCGCACCCAGGCGGATTCGCGGCAGTCCTTCGAATTTGGAAGGCGGTTCGTTCAGCCGTTCGGCCAAGCCCTTGAAATAATTCACCTTTTCGTGGGTTGCGGATATACCGGCTTTTAATTCCCCGTATCGCACCCCGATACGGCTGCCCAACAGGAACGCGGTGGTGGTATCGACGCCAGTCGGCCGTTCATTGCCGCTGCTTTGGTTGTCGATCTGGCTGTTGATATTGGGGCTATTGCCGATGTAAAGGGCGTATTCAAATTTTGCTTTGCCGGAGGGAATAAACCCGTAGGCCTGCACAAAGGCGCGGGCGGGCAGGTATTCTTCGGTGGCGATAAATTCATTATAGGAGGTCTCGTAAACCAGCGGCCGCACGATGTAAGGCAACAAAGGGGTGCGGTTTTTGATATCGTTCAGGTAGTTAAAGATGGGAATCTGCAAACCGACCTTCAAATTGAACTGCCGGCTGGAATGGTACCTGACCCAGGCTTCTTCGATGTTAAAAGAACCCCAACGTTTGCTGGAGGAAAAGTTGTTGAGTATTTCAAAATTAACGAAGGCGGTCCAATCCTTCAGCAAATCTTTTTGCAGCATCATATTCAACTGTTGCAGGGCGAAGGTGTTGAATTGCGCATGATCGCTGGATTCAGTCCACTGCTGGAAAGAATTCTGGAAGTATCCGAAGGTTTTGATGGGCGCTTCCTGTGATTGAGCGAAAGCGGCCCACGTGACGCCCCACCAAAATCCTAATAAAAAAAGCATTTTCACTCGCAGCATGTGCCGATTCTCCTTTTTAAAACAGTTGCCAGCCACCTTTGGGTTTTACTATACTGCAAACGGTTCAAAATTTATAGTTTCTCACAAAGACGCCCGCGAAGCAGCTCCTTCGGAGTAAGCCCGCAAAGTATTGAGAAATTCAGGCACTCCCTGGCGAAGATAGCGACTTTGCGAGAGAGAAAAAAGCTCAATTAATGGCCATTTCCAGTATATTCAATGTGCTCTCAAATTTACGATTCAAAGGTCAAATGTGCTAATGGTCCTTTTAAAAGCCGGTATGACGAACATCCGTGTTCGTCGAATGGGCGACAAGCCCCAACGGGCAAGCAGGGGTATTTGCCGCCCAGTGCAAAAAACTTTTCTAGTGCATTGCGCACTAAGTTGTTGAACCCTTTCTCCTGGGTCATTCCCGAATGTTTCTATCGGGAATCTATAAGTTTTAGGCCTGTGGATGCCCGATAAAGACATTCGGGCATGACAAAGG
>WYBG01000251.1 GCA_011526015.1 Deltaproteobacteria bacterium
TAAATTAGCGGCGGAAAACCTGGGGGATTGCGAGAGCTGCTATGTCTTCTAAAATCATCGCCGATCTCATCGCCGTGCCGCCGGTGGAGACGGTTATCCGGCTGGAGGAAGCGGACAGCGCCGATTCCGCCGCCCGGCAAAAACTGCTCGGCTCTTTTGTGATCACGGATGAGATCGAACAAGTATTTGAAAAACTCTTCGGGCAGATTCTCCGGCGGCAGGGCGTGGGGGCGTTCCTGAAAGGAAACTACGGTTCCGGTAAATCCCACCTTCTGGCGGTGTTATCGCTGCTGCTGCAATCCCCCAAAACCTGGAAATTGCTCGATTCTCCCCTTCTGAAACCGTTTTCCGAGCTTCAAAAACAGAAAATTCTGACCGTCAAAATCGCCCTGCACAATTTCGCCGCCGGGGAACGGTTGGAAGCCATCCTGTTAGGGGAAACGGAAAAATCGCTGGCGGCCGCGGGAAAAGAGGTGTTGCTGCAAAGCGCGGCGGTGTTAGTGGAGGATTTCAACCGCTACATTCTGCCCCAGCACCCGGATTTCCCCGCCTCCCTCAAAGAAAGCGAGCGAAGCTGGAAGGCGCTGGCAAAATCGGAGCCGAAACGCGCCGCCGGCCTGGTGTACCGCTTCATTACCCAAAACCAGATCCCCCTGAAACCGGCTTTCGACCGCCGGGAAGCGATCCTTACCCTCCTGGCCGCCCTGAAGGAGGAAGGAATTGCCGGGGTCTTCTTCGCGGTGGATGAGCTTTCCGAATTTCTGAAATCCAAACCGGGTCCCGCGGCCTTCAGCGAGGATTTGCGCTTCCTGCAATTCATGGGCGAAGCTTGCAAGGATCATCCCTTTTACCTCGTCGCCGCCCTGCAGGAGAACATCGAAAATACCGGGTACATCGAAAAGGATCTGGTGTACCGCATCAAAGACCGCTTTCCGCTGCGGTTTTCCCTCTCTTCCCGGCACGTCAAGCAATTGATTTCCCAACGGCTGATTCACAAAAAACCAAATGCCGCGCCGCAGATCGAGACCATCTACCGGGATTTCCGGGCCGCGTTCCCCAAAATCGAAACCGGCCCCCGGGAATTTTGCGACATCTACCCGGTGCATCCCGACACCGTGATCCTGCTGGAAGGGCTGACCCCGTTGTTCTCCCAGCATCGCGGGGTAGTGGATTTCATCTACCATCAATTGACCGGGGACCCCAACCGCGGCTGGGAAGGGATGATGTCCCTGCCCGCGAATCAATTGATGACCGCGGATGCCATTTTCGACCACTTCCGGGAGCGCATCCGGGAAATCCCGGATCTGAATCCTTTTGTGGAGGTGGTATTCAAAACCCTGGAGCGGGAAATTCCGCGAATTTTCGAGGATTCCCGGGATCAGCGGATCGCCTTCAAAACCGTCAAAATTCTCATCCTGGTGGAGCTCTCGCCCCTGGAAAAGCGGCTGAGCCTGTCCCGGCTGGCGCAGATGGTCAACGAGCCGGTTTCCAACTTAGAAGAATCGTTGAATTACCGCTATTTAGAAGAAGCGATCCTGGAGAGGCTGCTCAAGGAAGGGTCTTTCGTTTCCCGGCAGAGAAGCGAGAGCGGGGAGACGCTCTATTTCATCAGCCTGGAAATGACCGCGCACCAGGTGTTGCGCAGCCGCATCGGCGAATTTTTAAAAGAACCCGCCCGCCCGGAGCGGGAGTTGCCGCGCCTGTTTCCTTACCTGAAAAATACCGAGATTCCCCTGGAGGTTCTAACAGCCTCCCCGCGAAAGAAATATTCCTTTTCCTGGCAGAATACCAACCGGGAGGGCTGGGTGATCTATAAACCCCGGTGGAGCAAATCCCGTCCCCGCCCGGAGCGGCTGGAATTGGAAGAATTGCAGCGGGAGCTGCTAACCAGCGAGGCGGATTTCGCCCTGTTTATCTGCGGCCCGGCGGAGAGCGAAGCCGGTCCGGAGAACGGCTCGCCGGAAGACGCGCCGCCCGCGGACGCCGGTTCCGCCGAGGACGGGTTTTCCCGGGCCATCCTGCTGTGGGCGCCGCGCGGTTTCCGGGAAGATGAAACCCGTTTCATCCATGAATTTTACGCCTACGATCTGCTGCGCCAGCAGTTGGAACAAGCCGCCGACCCCCGGGAAAAGCAAATGCTGCAAATCGTGCGGGAGTGGTTGGAAGAGCACCGCAACGAGTTGACCACCATCGTCGAAGACGCCTACTACGGCGGGCGGCTGGCCGACGCCGGGGGCTGGACCGCCTTCCGGTTTATGTCCTTCTACTCCGATTTCAAAAGCCTGCTGAAACAGATTTTTTCCGCCCCGCTGCAAACCCGCTACCCCCGGCACGGCGAGATTATGCCGGGGGACGCCATCCCGCCCTTCGCCCAGGACAAGCTGTTCCAGCAGTTCATCCGCCCCGGCAGCATCTCCCGGCAGGAAGCGCAGGCGCAGCACTTAGACGCCCTCATCGAAAGCTGCCTGAAGCCGCTGGGCATTGTGGAGGCGGATCAGGAGCAATATACCCTGTCCTTGATTCCCAAAGAGAACAGCGTTTTAGGGGAGTTGCTGTCACTCTGCGCCGGGGATCAGCCGGTCAATCCCTATAATCTTTACTGGGAGATGCGCAAAGGCCCCTGGGGAATTTCCAAAGCGCAGTTCTCACTGCTGCTGGGGGCGCTGCTAACTTCCGGGAAATTGGCGGCATTTCAATCCGGCAACGTGGCGCCGCTGCGCACCATTGCCCAGCTTAGCGACGGTTCCATCGACGCGGTGGGCCAGGGGAAGCTGATTTCGGAGGAAATCCAGCGCTCCTTACTGCCGCTGTTGCAGCTTCCGGAATTCCGGGAAATTCCCCCCCACTTTTCCGCCAGCGCCCAGGAACAAGTCTGGCGAAAACTCAAGGGATTTCGGGAAGACCTTCATGCGCTGCAAGGGCAGTGGCAGGCGGTGGCGGAGCGCTACCAGGCTTATCCTGCTTACCCGGCCCTGGTTCAAGCGCAGGCGCCGGATATTTCCCTGCTGAACGAGTTTGAAGAGGCCCTCCGGGTTTCCCACCCGGCCAAAGAGGGGTTGGAAAAACTGGCCGGGAAGCTTCGCCCGGCGGGTTTGCAGCAGTTCGCGGAAGCGGTGCAGAAGCTGAAGAAGATCACCCGCCTCCTGGAAAACCGTTTCGTAGAATTGAACCAGATTTACGTGTATTTGAAAAATCCGCATTTGAAGACCATCGCGGCGCGATTTTCCGGCGAGGCCGCGTCCGGCGCGGGCGCGGCGGCGGGGACGTCTCCAATGGGGCAAATGCTGCAAGCCCTGGAAAATTTGTACTCGGAAATGAGCGGTTCGCCGCTGCTGAGCGAAGAAAGCGTTCAGCAATTCACCGAAAAATTTTATCAATTCCGCGCCGAATACACCCGGCAATATTGCGAAGCCCACAAAGCCTACTACAGCGACGCGGTATTCGAAATGGCCGAGAACCTCGCCACCGCTCCCGCGGTTCAGGTACTAAGGCGTTTCCACCAGTTGGAAACGATGGTTTTCGAGCCGGATTGGATTAGCGTGCAGGAAAAAATCGGGCAGTTGCCGCGGCCCTGCCGGCGCCGCCCGGAAGCGCAGCTCGCCGCGGTTCCCCTTTGCGAGTGCGGGTTCATCCCCGGCCAAAAATCGCCGGAAGCCGGAATAGAAGAGATCGTAAGCATGGCGGTGGAAGGAATCCGGGCGGTGCTGGGGCAATTGCAAACCACCTTCCGCTGGGCCGTGGAGGAGTACGAGAGCAATTTAAAACGGGTCGGAAAAGTGGAGCCGGCCCGGCAGCTTTCGGAGCTGCTAAACTTCCCGCTCGATAAAACGGAAACGCAAATGGGAAAACTGGCCGGGGCGGCAAGCGAAGCAGCCATCGAGGCCATCAACGAAGGAATTCGCGGCAAGGTGCTGGTGCTGCAGCGCTCCATCAAAAAATTGACCGCGCAGCTGGCCGGAAAGCAGAAAACCGTGCGGGAGGTGCAGGATATCTTCCGGCGCTGGCTCAGCGAAGGCGAAACCCTCAGCGAGGAGACCCACGTTCAAATTCTGGCGGAGCAGGAATCTCCCGATTTCGATTTGCGCAGCTACCAGGGGGTGCGCTTTTTTATCCGCGAGGAGGGGGCGCGTTTTTTCGAGGCGTTTTGGCTGTTGGTGTGGGCCAGCCAGCACGAAACGCCGCCATGGCTGGAGTGGATCAAGAATAAGTACCGCATCCAGCAAGTGGATTTCGTGCTGTTAGACGCCGTCGCCCGGGAGCGCATGGCCGCGGGCGATTGGGAGCGTTTTTTGCTTTATTGGGAGCGTAGCAATCTTCCCTCGCAATTGGAAAAGCTGGTTCAACCGGGCAGCCGCACCGCGCAGGATTTGCTGCGCTTCATCTCCCGGGAAAATATGTTAGAAGGGTTGTCCCGTAAGGCCGCGCAATTGGCAATTTCCCGCGTCGCCCCCACCGAGTCTCTCCCGGAATCCCTCGCTGCCTTCCCGGAAGCGCTTCGCAAACACGCCCGCTTCAATAGCTGGGCGCACTTACGCTTTCTGGAGCGTTACCTGGCGATGCTGCAACTTGCCGGCGCGGGCGAGAGCGGCGCAGAGCCGGTTGCGTTCTACCTGGATTCCGGGTGGAAAATTCCCCTGCTCTTGAATTTCCTGGAGGAAGGGAACCAGGGGCTGCAACTCCTCCCGGCGGAACGGTTTCATTTGCTCCGGGAGCGGGCGGAAGCAGTGATGCAGCAACTTTATTTCCCCCTCAAAAATATTCCCCGACGGGAGATTCGCCTGCCGTTTTTCGACGTTTACAATTTTCCCAAACGGTTGGGAGAGATCATCGCCGAGGGTAATCGCCCGATTATTTTGCTCATCATAGACGCGATGCGTTGGGACGTGTGGGAAATTTTGCAGCCCTTGTTCGCCAGAATGCTCCCGCGGCACTCCCCGCATTTTTACGGCGCCATGGAAACTGCCAGCCCCACCACCACGGAAAAAAACCGCAAGCTGTTGATCGAAAACCTGGCGGATATCACCCGGGTGCTGGCCTGGAGCATGGAAACCGTCTCGGAGGACCCCTCCCGGCGGGAAGAAGTGATCCGCCTGGCGCGCAACGTCGATGGGTTGCTAATTTTGAATACGACGATTGTGGATACCCTGCTGCACGAACGCAAAGAGCCGTTAGGAGCCATGTTAGAAGTGATGAAAACCCGCATGAACGCCCTGATGGGGCCGGTGTTGCAGGCCATCCCGCCGGAAGTTACCCTGGTGTTGACTGCGGATCACGGGTTCGTGGAAGCCGGGGGCGGCTACCGCCACGGCGGGGATTCGTTTTTTGAGAAGATTGTGCCCTTTACGGTGTGGAAGGCCTAACTTCAGCGGCGGGGGGCAGGGGCAGTAGCAGTGTCTGGAAAAACGGCGATTGCCACTGCTACTGCTGCCGCCAATTCACAATATCCGCGGATCGGGTGTTCATACAAATCTATGGAAAAAATGCACTACATTTACCTCCACGGCTTCCTCTCCGGGGCGAATTCTTACAAGGGATCCTATTTGCGGGAAAGGTTCGCCGAAGCAGGATTGACGTTGCACACCCCGGATTTGAACGGCGGCGATTTCGAGCGCCTGACCCTGACCGGGCAGCTACAGATCATCGGGGAGCTGGCGGAGTCTCTTCCCGGCGAATTAACCCTGTTGGGCTCCAGCATGGGCGGATATTTAGCGGCGTTATTTGCGGAAGAAAATCAGCGAGTGAAGCAAATGGCGCTGATCGCGCCGGCGTTTCAATTTGCTACCCGCTACCTGGCCCGTATGGATAAAACGATGTTGCAGAGATGGAGAGAGGAAGGCTACCTGCAAGTATATCACCACGCCTACCGGGAGCACCGCCGCCTGCATTACCATATTCTGGAAGACGCCCGGGCTTACGACCGGATGAAATTACAGCGACAGCTTCCCACCTTGATTTTGCAGGGCGTCAATGATGAATCGGTGGATTACCGATTGAGCGTGAAGTATCTGCAAACCCATCCCTCCGCCCGCCTGCTGCTGCTAAACGCCGATCACCAGATGATTGGGGAAGTGGAAACGATTTGGGAATATACCCGGCGCTTCCTGCGAATTTAACCTGAAGTATAACTCCGCATTCACTCTAATAAACTTCCACTTTCCCGGCGTCTGCCATTCGGAGAAACTCCCCTAAACGTTCGTACACCCCTTTGATCTCTTTGGCGGTCAATCCAAGTTGAATGGCCCGGCCGGACTGGCGCACCCCGGCATTCTCATCGAGATTGTCCCCTGGCTCCTCCGGTATCAGTTGCCCCTCGCGAATCTCATACTGCGCCACCACTCCCAGGATGCGGGTCAAATCATCCAGGCCGATTTTCCGCAGCCGTTCCACGCTATTTCGCGGAAAACGTTTGACCACCAGGCTGCGCCACTCGTAGCCGCGCTCACTGGTAACGTTGCCAAAGGCCATTTCGTTATCCACTGCGAATACCCGGGGATTTGCCGAATCCGAAGAAATCAGGAAATTGCCTAAGTTGGAGTCGCTGTGGCGGATCAGGTAGGTAAAAATATTCAAATTGCCGATATGCCGGGCATAAAGGGAGTCGGAATCGAAGCGCTGCGCATCGAAAATGGTTTTACTGCTGATATTCTCCAACCAATATTGCAGCAGGCAATATACCGCAGAAGTATTTTTGAAGGTGGGCTGGACATTGTCTTCGATTTTCCGGTAATCCTCTACCGGGAAACCGCGCCCGGCGGTAGGGGGCACCACGTAATCTTGCGGCTCCAGGAAGAGTTTTTGCAGGCGGTACGCCGCAAGCTCATAGCGGGGCTGGTTGTTGTAATCCTCCCCGCCGCGGGCCGCTTTTTTGAATTTCACCCGGAGGAAGAAACCGTCTTCCCGTTTCAGGATCGCGGTTTTGGCTTTATCCCCTTTGAAACGGATATCCCGGGGAATGGAAAGCTCCGCCGCGTCGCTGGCGAGCATTTTTTCAATCTCTTCGATGGGATATTTGATGTTGCTGTCCTGGGCGGGCAGTAAAAGGGAGATAAATAGTGAAAGGGCCACGATGTTTGCGGCAACGATGCTGCGGGTCCGCGGCGGCATGAGATCCTCCTTTGAAAACGTTTGGGAAACCGGTCGGGATTAATTCAAGCAGCTATGTCGGAAGATCACGATTTTTTGGATCGCGCTGGTGACGAGGCGGTTGCCGAATTCAAGGGAAAGGCCGCAGGCCGCCACAATATCCACCTTGATAACGCTGCCCCCCCAACTGCAGCCGGCCACCGTGGTTTCTACCGGCGACAGGCGATGGCGGTCGAACCATCCCCCGGAGACCAGGAAACTGTTGTCTTCCAGAACCAGCAGCGAATAACAGGAATTGCGGGTAAAGACCAGCATGCGGTCTCCGCGGCGCAGGTCGTTCCTGCCAACCTGTTTTAAATGCTCCGCGGAAGCGAGCATCTTATCGAGACTGCCGGCGATTACTTTCATGGCTCCAATTTAGTAAATAAAAAAACGGAACGAGTTGGAAAAGTAAAATTTCCCCTGGTAAGCTATTCCACCCTCCTCAATCGCGCTACTGTTGCGCCCCAGGAGCCGGCGCTGCCCTCCTGCCAGTATTCTTCGACTTCCGGCAGGGTATCCAGAACCCCGTGAACCAGGCGGCGCAGAACCCCTTTTCCTTTCCCGTGAATAATGCGTAGCTGATAAATCCCTTTATCCCGGCAGGCGCGGATATATTCCGGCAGCAAATCTTTTACCTCCCGGGGATGAAAGGTGTGCAAATCCAACACCCCGTCGATGGGATATTCCACGGTTTCATCCATGCTTGCGGCCTCTCAAGTTTATAGTGCGCTTTCAACAGGCATTGAAATGTAAAAAATAAAAATTGTTCCGGGAACATTTTTCTCGACAATGTTAAGGGAAGTAATTGAATCAGCGCCCCTAAGCATAGCTGGTATTGAAATTCATTGAATTGCAGCAATCCTTTTTTGCCGCCATCAAATAAAGATTGGTTTTTGTTTAGCTGCAAAAAATGATTAAATTTTTTAGCCGTTTTGAAATTGAATTAGAACTTTGAGTACAGGAGAAACACCATGCCAACGTACGAATACCGTTGCAAACACTGCGGCCATCACTTCGAGGAGTTCCAGAGCGTAACCGACAAACCCCTGGCCATCTGCCCGAAGTGCAGCGGGGAATTGCAGCGCCTGATTACCGGCGGCAGCGGGCTGATCTTCAAAGGATCGGGATTTTATATTACCGATTATAAAAACGAGGCGAAAGAAAAGAAGAACGGTGTTTCCAAAACCACAGCCAGCGAGAGCAAGAGCGAGAGTTCCGGTAGCAGCGAAAAGGGCGGGGCGAAAGAGTGAGAGTGAGAAGGTAAAGGCTGTACTATCATCTGACATTTGAGAATTTGAGAAGGTGAATGGGAGAGTGGGAGAATGGGAGAGCGGGAGAAACGGAGACTTGCGTCTCCCATTCTCCGTTTCTCCCACTCTCCGGTTCACAGCATTGACAATTCTCAAATGTCAGGTGATAGTACAAGGTAAGGGCTAAAAGGGGCATTACGTTTCACCGCTCACTTTTTACTTTTCAGCTTCCAGGAATTACCCTATGACTCCCGGGCTTAAGCGCGGTTAACTGATAGATACTATTAACACCATACCAAAAATGACTCAGGAGAAGCCTATGTTCAAACATGTTCAGATTCCGAATTGGGGAGAACCTGTTAAAGTGCAGGGGAACCAGTACAGCGTTCCCGATAAGCCCATTATCCCGTTCATCGAGGGCGACGGCATTGGGATAGACATCTGGCCCGCCTCGAAAATGGTGTTCGACGCTGCGGTGAAAAAAGCCTACGGAGGCAAGCGCCAGGTAGCCTGGATGGAAATCTACGCCGGGGAAAAAGCCCAGAAACTCTATAACGAATGGCTGCCCAACGAGACCATCGAAGCGATCCGCCAATACACCATTGCCATCAAGGGGCCGTTGACCACCCCCGTGGGCGGCGGTTTCCGCAGCCTGAACGTGGCCATTCGCCAGATTTTGAACCTCTACGCCTGCATCCGCCCGGTGAAATACTACAAGGGCGTTCCCAGCCCGGTGCGCTTTCCGGAGAAGATGAACGTGGTAGTATTCCGGGAGAATACCGAGGACGTGTACGCCGGGATCGAATATAAAAAGGGAACTCCGGAAGCCCGGAACTTGATCGATTACCTTATTAAAGAATTAGGCGCCAACATTGCGCTGGATTCCGGCATCGGGATCAAACCGATTAGCGAAACGGCCAGCAAGCGCCTGATACGCAAAGGTATTGATTATCTGCTGAAACAAAATCGCCGCAACATTACCCTGATGCACAAGGGCAATATCATGAAATTTACCGAGGGCGCTTTTAAAGATTGGGGATACGAACTGGCCCGGGAAGAATACGGCGACTACCTGGTTGCGGAAGAAGAATTGTGGAGCAAATACGACGGCAAGGCTCCCGCGGGCAAAAAGGTGATCATGGACCGCATTGCCGATAACATGCTGCAACAAATCCTCACCCGCACCGACGAGTATGACATCATTGCCACCCCGAACCTGAACGGCGATTACATCAGCGACGCCTGCGCCGCCCAGGTGGGCGGGCTGGGAATGGCTCCCGGCGCGAACATCGGAGACGTAATGGGGGTATTCGAGGCCACCCATGGCACCGCTCCCAAATACGCCGGGCAGGACAAAGTCAATCCCGCCTCCCTGATGCTCTCCGGGGTGCTGATGTTCCAGTACCTGGGCTGGAACGAAGTCGGCAGCATTATCGAAACCGCCCTGGAAAAATCGATTTTGCAAAAACGGGTCACTTACGACCTGGCCCGGCAGATGGAAGGGCAGGTAAAGCCCCTTAAATCTTCCGAATTTGCCCGGTCGATCATCGACAACTTCTAAAACTTTATGGTGTTCGGGTGTTCGGGTGTTCGGGTGTTTTAGTATTTGTGGAGAAGCGCAGTTGCACACTAAGAGCCTAAAACACCCAAACACTATAACACCCGAACACCATAAAACTGTCAAGCATGAACTTCACTCCGCCCCAAAATGGGCCCATCCGGGAAACCCCGCCCTATAGCGAGCTGGCAAAGGTGTACGACCGGATGATGTCGCACGTGAATTACCGCCAGTGGGCGGATTACGTCATTTCCATCTTGAAAAAGGAATATTTGTGGCCGGGCCGGGAGATGCTGGATATCGGCTGCGGAACCGGGCGCTTTTTAGAGGAAGCGGAGCGAAGAGGCCAATTGGGCGACGGGTGCGACCCCTCCCCGCACATGCTAAAAATCGCCCGCGACCGCCTGGGCCGGTCGCAGTTTTACCAAAGCGCTTTACCGGAGCTGCCGGGGGTGCCTTGCGGGGCCTACCAGGTTTTCACCTGCCTGTACGATACCATGAACTATTTGCTGGATAGCAGCTCGATTGCCCGCGCCCTGATTCGTATTTTCGAGAATTTGAGAACTCCCGGCCTGTTCATTTTCGACATGGTCAGCGAAGCGAATTGCCGGCACTACTTCCATAATTACCGCGACAGCGACGTGTTAAGCGAAACCTGCGCTTATTACCGGGAAAGCCGTTACGACGTCGGGGAAAAAATGCAATTCAACTGGATTCGGGTGTACTCCGAAGAGGGTATTTTTCAAGAAGAGCACCGCCAGCGGATTTATGATTTCGAGGAGGTCGAAGCGATCATTCTGGAGCACACCAATTTCGAAATTCGGAACATCTACGGTGAATTCTCTTTCCGCCGGGTGACGCCCCGCAGCAGCCGGGCGCATTTTGTATTGAAAAAAAGTTGAGGGTTAAATAGTGTTACAGTGTTCCGGTGTTATAGTGTTCTGGTGTTTGAGGATATACGAGTGAAGCTGTCAGAGCACGATAACACCAAAATACCTGAACACTAAAACACTATAACGCCTGAACACTCGAACACCGGAACACAAAAACCATGATCGAGCTTTTCAACGTTTCCGTAAAAATCGACAACCGCCCGGTGCTGAACGATATCAGCCTGCAAATCACCAAGGGAGAGTTCGTGTACTTGATCGGGAAGACCGGGGCCGGGAAAACCACCCTCATGCGCCTTATTTATATGGATCTCTTTCCCGGTAAAGGAAACGTGATCGTGGACCGTCATAGCTCCTCCACCATCCGGCGTAAGGAAATTCCCTTTCTGCGGCGAAAAGTGGGGGTGGTTTTCCAGGATTTCAAGCTGCTGCCGGACCGCACCGTATTCGACAACGTGGCCTTTGCGCTCCAGGTAATCGGGTCGCCCAAGCGAACCATCAGGGCGCGTGCGCTCTCCGTGCTCACCCGGGTGGGCTTGAATCACAAGCGCTACCAAATGCCCCACCATCTTTCCGGCGGGGAGCAGCAGCGGGCGGCGATTGCCCGGGCGCTGGTCAACGAACCGTTCATTTTGCTGGCCGATGAGCCTACCGGCAACCTCGATCCGCAGGTTTCTACGGAAATTTTAGCCCTGTTGGAGAGCATCAATCGCAGCGGTACCGCGGTGTTGATGGCCACCCACAATTACGGGCTGATCCGCCAGTTCCCGCACCGCACGCTGCTGGTGGAGAACGGGAAAATTACCGCGGGGGAAGCGCCCTATTCAAAGACATAGTGATTGGGTGACATTGAAACGGCGCAGATGCCAGCGCAATTGCAAAATTACCGATTCGCCGTTTCCCCGATTCGTCGTTCAAAGCCGGGGGCTACATAGCGAACCCGGATTAAATCGTCACATCAACCAATACTCCCGTTACGGAACACGGTAACATCTCGACAATCCATGAAACTCCTTTTCCTGCTCAAAGAAGGTTTTGCCGGTTTCCGGCGGGCGCGCCTGGCCGTGACCATCGCGCTGGCCACCATTACCCTTTCCCTGGCTCTTCTCGGCCTTTTCGGGCTGGTGGCGCAGAATCTCTCCGACTCCTTTCAGCGCGTTTTTTACCAGATCCGCTTAGAAGTATTTGTCGATCCCTCCTTGAGCGAAAGCGATTTTCAAACCTTGAAAAGCGAAATCGAGAGAATCGAGGCAGTACAATCCGCGGAATACATCTCCCCCGGGGCTGCGTTGCAGGAATTCGAAAAGGATTTCGGCAAAGACCTGGTGGCAGTGCTGGAGTCCAACCCCCTGCCGCCCTCTTTCCGGGTGCTGTTGAAGACCGGCCACTCCCGCCCCGAGGCCATCCAGGCGGTGGTTCGCCGGATCGAAGCCTTAAAGGCCGTGGATGAAGTGGTGTACCCGGAGAATTTGATTCGCCTGCTCGATAAGTATTTCCTGCTGGGGATTTTGATTGCCGTTGGGCTGGGAACGGCCATTTTCGCCATCTCTACCCTGCTGATTTTCAATACCATTCGCCTGGCCATTCATTCCCGGCAGCGGGTGATCGAAATTATGCGCCTGGTGGGCGCTACCGATGCTTTTATCAAAGCGCCGTTCATATTCGAAGGTATTTTGCAGGGATTGATCGGCGGCCTGCTGGCAGCCGGGCTGTTGTGGCTGGCGGGGGACCTGGTGCGATACTTGTTCCTGCCCGGTTTGTCGGTTCCCTGGCTCTACCTGGCCGGGTTGGTGGCGGTGGGAGTCCTGTTAGGGTGTATCGGCAGTTACCTGTCCGTGGGAAAATATTTGAATGCGTAGGGGCGAAGCATTCGGAAGAACCCCGTCGTTTTGTGACAAATATCGCTCCCGAATGCTTCGCCCGTACGGGAAAGGGTTTTAGAATGCCCAGGGAAATCGAACGCAAATTCCGGGTGAAAGGCGAGGCCTGGCGGAGCGCAGCGCAGGGAACGCTCTATCGCCAGGGCTATCTTTCGGCGGTTCCCGAACGCACCGTACGGGTGCGGATTGCAGGGCAGAAAGGCTTTTTGACTGTTAAAGGAAGCAGCGTGGGGGCAACGCGCCTGGAATTTGAGTATGAAATTCCCCTCGCCGATGCCCGGCGGTTGCTCGACGAGTTGTGCGAGCGCCCCCCGATCGAGAAAACCCGCTATACAATTGATTTCGGCGGGCTAACCTGGGAAGTGGATGAGTTCGCCGGCGAAAACGCCGGGCTGATTATTGCAGAGGTGGAAGTTGGGGATGAAGCGCAGCAGATCCAATTGCCGGAATGGGTGGGAGAGGAAGTTACCGGCGATCCGCGCTATTATAACGCCAACTTGATCCGCCAGCCCTACAGCCGCTGGAAGGAGAAGGGGAAGCGTGAGGCGTGAGGCGTAAAACGTAATACGAAATGCGCAATACCCTGCTTTACTCATTACTTTTCACGCATTACGCTTCATTTCCGAACCTGATATAGAAAAAAATACCAGCCGGGACAGGCCATGGCCATCATACTGAAAAAAATAAAAGCCCTGGAACGGGATATCGATGAATACCTGGACCTGGTGGTAAGGGGCGCGTTGCTGTTCAAACAGGGGATCAAATACTTTTTAGAAGGACGCACGGAAGAGTTCACCCGCAGCCTGGCGGATATTGACAAAACCGAACATGACGCGGATGCCCTGCGCCGCTCCATCGAAAGCAAGCTATACCTGGAAACCCTTATCCCCGATTCCCGGGGGGACGTGCTGGGAATATTGGAAAGCACCGACCGGGCCTTAAATCTTACCGCGGAAACTCTTCAGCATTTTGACATGGAGCTGCCCTTCATTTTGCCGGAGACCCAATCCTGGTACGTTGACCTCACCGAGGCCTCCATGTGCGCCCTGGAAACGATGGTAGCGGCGGTTCGCGCTTATTTTCGCGACCTCTCCGGCGTTAGAGACCATATCAACAAGGTGCTTTTTTATGAATCGCAATCGGATGCGATTGCCGAAAAGCTGATCCGTTTTGTGTACCGTACCGACATGGATTTGAGCCGGAAAAACCACATGCGCTATTTTGCCCGGCAAATCGAAAAGATCGCCGACGAAGCGGAAGACGTTTGCGACCGCCTGGCCATTGCCACGATCAAGCGGCACGTGTAAACCGCATGAAGGAGTGCAAAATTTATTTTGCAAAACCATTGAAAATGGTCTGAATCCCTCAAACCGCTTATTCCAAATCGCACCGGAAATAATGAGAGATATACGCGCTATCGGGTTCGACCTGTTCGGAACCCTGATTTATGTGAATAATCGCAACCGGGAAGAAGCCCGCCGCAAGCTGCCGGGTATTCTAAGGGACAACGGCTTCGCCCTGGAAGCCGAGCCGTTCCTGGAAATTTACCTTGCCTCGGTCAAAAAATTTACCGAACAGGCCCGCCGCGACCACGTCGAAACCCACAACCGTTACTGGCTCAGCGAGGCCCTCCGGCAATCCGGTTTCCCGGTTTCCCCGGCCGATCCGCGCGTCGAGCGGGTTATCGAGGCATATTTTCGAGAATTCAACAGCAGCCTGGCGCTGCTGCCGGGAACTTTGGAGATGTTGGCGAGCCTCCGCCAACGCTACCGCTTAGGGCTTCTTTCCAACTTCACCCACGCCCCGGCGATTCGGGAAGCGCTGCCGCGCCTGGGGCTTTACCGATTTTTGGATTTCATCCTGATCTCCGGGGAAATCGGGCACCGCAAACCCGGGGCGGTTGCCTTTTCCCGGCTGATCGAGAACTTCGGGCTGCCGGAGGAGCAGATCGCCTTTGTGGGAGACGATCCGCGTTCGGACATCCAGGGCGCCCTGGCCGCGGGAATTCGCCCGGTTTGGACCCTCTACTCCCGCCGCCATAACGGCTGGCAACCCGAAGAACCGGAGCCGCCGGTAGATTCTGCTATTCCCCGGGTCGAGAATTGGGAGGAACTGCTTTCCTTATTCGGCATAGGGCCATAACCAATTCTACTTTTTCACATCCATTTCTTGAAAATTTTGCAGAGACAGGCTATATTGATCTTTCATTCCCAGGAATCTATTCTCCTAAGGGAGTTTTATATGCCGGTTATGCTTGCTGACATCCTGGTTCTGATTGCAGCCATGTATTTAAGCATCGGCCTGTTGTTTGCCATCCCCTTTGCATTTTTCGGCGCGGGGAAAATTGATCCCACCGCCCGGGAAGCCACCCCGGGGTTCAAAATGATCATCATTCCCGGGGCGATGGCGCTGTGGCCGCTGCTGGCGTTTCGCTGGCTGAAAGGGATTTCGGAGCCGCCGGAGGAGAAAAATCCCCACCGGTTAGCCGCCCGCCGTCCGGAAAATGCCCCGGCGAGGGAGGGGGAAAGATGATCCGGCCCTTTCCCTGGCCGCGCGGCATGGTTTTTCGCATTATATCTCGAACAAGGTTTTCTGCGCCGGCTCATCTTTCACCCAGTAGTGATTCCGGGGATGGTAGTTCCATCCTAAATGGTTCAAAATTTCAATGAAATCCTCTTTGCTGATCGCCAACTCATCAATGGAAGCATTTTTCCAGGCTTCGATGATCAAATGGTTAAACAGCGACTCGCCGTAAATGATTTTTGAGCCGGAATGGTCCAGAAAGTCCTTTATCGCTCGATGAATGTCAAAACCATTTTTCTGATGAGATGCAAGGGGTTTACCGGATTTGAAAAACGTCAGGATCATTTCGCCGCCCAGCACGGATTCCTTGTTTTTCTTCTTGTGCATCGACCAGATCGGATCGCCCACCTGGGAAATGGCGGCCTTGAGTTGCGCCTTTTCGCTGGCGGCCCCGGTGAGTATGGCTTCGAAGTACTTGACGTTCCAGTGCTGGAATACCACCGAGAGCCAGCGGTTCGGTTTTAACATTCGCAGGCAGTCGCGGATGCTTTCGTGCAGGCGGGCGATATAATCTTCTTCGCGAAGATTCAATTCGCCGCCCACAATCAGCTCTTTTTTGCGGATTTCATCGCCGGGAGTCAAGCCCAGCCAGCAATTCCACAACGTGGAAAGGTCGATATACGATATATGGGCGCCGTAAGGTGGATCGGTGTAGATGTAATCAATTTCCCCGGCAAACTGCTGGCCCAGCTCTTTTATATCCAGCGAATACGCTGCGAATTTTCCTTTCCATCCGGTAGTGCGATTTTTCAACTCGATCAGGGCATCGATTTCTTCTTTTGCCGCAATGACGTTCAAGGCTCTTTCCTGAAAAGTCTCCCAGGGAGGCAGCTCCACGGGTTTCTTTGCCACTTTGTAGCGGTAGATGCTGAAGATGCTCGATCCGCCGCGCGACTCGGCCCGCCCTTCGGCGGAAAGAAAGGTTCGATTCAGCTTTCCCATTGCCGCCGACCACGCCAGCAGCATGGCGTTTTTGCAATGCTTATCAGGAATTTTATCTATCGCTCCTTTTAAGACGGCTAAAGACAAAAGCTGCTTTCGCGTAAACAGGTCATAATAGTTTTTGACGTCCGAATTGCCCGGCAAACTTATGTTGGGGGGCAATTCAACGGAATTCGAGAGTTCATTCAGAGCAGCTTCATCGGAATGATTTATGCGGTTTAATGTGTTTTGGCAGGAGGCTTGAAGACTCCGCAAGGCGCTTTTATAATCGCCGGGGCTGCCTTTTGATAGATCAACGATGCCGCCGGCAATAAAATTAGCCAGGGGGTTTATATCATTGTGAATGCCGATGCGGTTTTCCAGAAACGCTTCGATAGCGGTGACGCCCGATCCTCCAAAGGGGTCTAAAACCAGGTCGTTTTCCCTAGAGTAGTGCAGAATATACTTTCTCACCACGTTGTGCGGGCGGCGGGTAAAATAGGGATGAACGCCGTAGTGCCTTTTAGCGCTCTGCCTTTCGGCGGGAATGGAATTTTCTATCGGCTTTATATCGCTATAATTTTCCATGCTTGCACAGCGCTTCTAATTCGATGACGTCGATATGCCCGGGCAAATTGACGTGGTCATGTCTTACGCAAAGAATGACCGCCCGGGACAATTCAGTTTTTCCATACTTCTTCTGCTGATATTTGAAGCCGGAGCTTCGTTTTTTCAATTCCACCGGAACAAGATAAGACGGGTAATCCAGGAATAAAAACTCCGAATAACAATCATACCCTTTGCCCACTAAAGGGCCTAATTTGATTCCCAAATGATTCAACGGCCCGGAAGCCCGCAAAATATCGTTTTCGTGAACGTGGGGCGAAGTGGCTTTTGAACGATGGTCCTTGACGATTCTACAAATTTCCTCCAAAGACCATTGAACGATTCCGGGGAATTTTTTATCGGAGTATTCGATCTGTTGAACCCAAAACGGGCTTTGGTAGGCCTGGGTAAAGGTAAGCGGATGATGCACTCTCGGAACCGGGCTTCTCTTCCGTTTATAGGCGTATTTATAGGCTAAAGGGGTCAGGTAGAACACGTCATCTTTGATTTCGATATCAATATCGATTCTTTCGAAATCACCGGGGGGCAGTTTGTACCAGTAGCGGATGGATTCGCCGATACTTTTGCTGGCGCGGCCTTGCTGGATGCGGTCATGGCCTACTTTGCCTTCAGTTGCTTGCATTTCGGAGTCCAATTTATGGTATGCGCTTACCGCAAAATAATCCGACTTTGTCGCTCCGTAAGGGGTTATCAAAGCAACCGGGACCGTTCCTTTCTGGCGCAGGTAGAGTTTTATGGACTCCGGTAAATCGTGAAAATAGTATTGCGGCCCGCCTGAGACGCGGCTTGCTCTTTTGGTCTGCTGCAGGTGCATA
>WYBG01000252.1 GCA_011526015.1 Deltaproteobacteria bacterium
ATTCCCACGAAGCTTGTCCCCGTGAAAACGGGGAGTGGGAATCCATAAACTCAGTAGAAATAGTGGATTCCCGCTTTCGCGGGAATGACAAAATGGGTGGTCGAAGAGCATAGCAGCATTACCTGTTAAGGACTACCATATTCTTATCCTTGCTGCAACTATATATTGCCAGGAAGGACAGGGTGCAAAGGCATAATAGTAACGTTTTCATTTATCCTGTCGTTCTCCCTTTGATATTCGTCCATAAATTAAATCCTCCCCGGGGAGAATGCAAGCCGGAAACCTGCCCTGCTGGATATGGCACGTCTTCTCCCGATGCCGTCCCATCCACAAAGGCCGCCGCCCGTTCTCCAATGCCGAAAAAATTAACACAGAAACGCTTGGTTTTCCGGCAATTTTCCTTAATTTCCCCGGCAATTCTGATAACGACGGCACGGTTTCAAAAACGGAGGCTTAAGCTATGGCGCTGCGTTTGAATCGCTTACTCTTTGCAAGTATTTTCTGCCTGGTCAGCAACGCGGGAGCGCTGTTCCCGCAAACCCCGGATTCCGCCCGGCAGCAACCGGATTTCGAGAAGTGGAACGTGGCTGCCCGGTACGGCCCTTGCGACACCGTGGAATTCACGTTGCGCGAGGGCACCTGGATGAATCTCGACGCCAGCCCGGACGGGAAGGAGATCGTCTTCGACCTGTTGGGCGATATTTACTCCCTGCCCATCGACGGCGGGGAGGCAAAGCTGCTCTCCGGCGGCCTGCCCTTCGAGGTGCAGCCGCGCTTCAGCCCCGACGGTAAAAAAATCAGTTTTACCAGCGACCGCGAGGGCGGGGATAATATCTGGATCATGAACCGCGACGGTTCCGGCGCTCAGGCGGTTACGAAAGAGGATTTCCGGCTGCTCAACAACGCGGTATGGACGCCCGGCGGCCAGTACCTGGTCGCCCGCAAGCATTTCACCAGCCGCCGCTCCCTGGGCGCGGGGGAAATGTGGATGTACCACCTCTCCGGCGGGGAGGGCTTGCAGCTTACCAAACGCAAGAACGACCAGCAGGACGCCGGGGAACCCTGCCTCTCGCCCGACGGCCGTTACCTGTTTTTCAGCGAAGACATGAGCGGGGGGAGCACCTTTCAATATAATAAAGACCCCAACGGGCAGATTTACGTGATCCGCCGGCTGGATCTGCAAACCGGCAAACTAATCAACTACCTCACCGTGCAGGGCGGGGCGGTGCGCCCGCAGATTTCGCCGGACGGCAAATACCTCGCTTTCGTGCGGCGGGTGCGCGCCAAAAGCGCGCTTTGCCTGCACGATTTTTCCAGCGGGGAATCCTGGCCGCTGTTCGACCGCCTGAACAAAGACCAGCAGGAGACCTGGGCTACCTTCGGGGTCTATCCCAACTACGCCTGGACCCCGGACGGCAAATCCATCGTGATCTGGGCGCAGGGGCAGATCTGGAGGATCGATATTCAAACGAAGCAAGCGCAGCCAATCCCTTTCACCGCAAAGGTGCGCCAGACCGTGGCCAAAGCGCCGCGTTACCGCCAGGAGATCTCCGCGGATGAATTCGAGGCGAAAATGATCCGCCACGCGGCCACCTCCCCGGATGGAAACTGGCTGGTGTTCAACGCCGCCGGGCGCCTCTGGAAAAAGAGGCTACCGGATGGAAAGCCTTCGCGCTTGACAAAGGATAACCGGCACTTCGAGTTCGAGCCGGCTTTCAGCCCCGACGGCCAGTGGGTGGCGTACACCACCTGGAGCGACACCGCCCTGGGATCGATCCGCAAAGTGCGGCTCAACGGCGGCGAATCCCTGAAGCTTACTCCCCGCAAAGGGCACTATTTCGCGCCCCGCTTCTCTCCCGACGGCGGCAAGATCGTGTACCGCCGCGAGACGGGCAATTACATCCGCGGGTACGCGCACGGGGTGGAGCCGGGCATTTACTGGATGGTCGCGGGCGGGGGAGCGGGAACGCTCATCGGCGAGGAAGGAACCGCCCCCCGCTTCGATAAAACCGGCGAGCGGGTCTATTTCTTCAGCGACGGCGAGGAGAAAAAGACTCTCCAAAGCGTGCGCCTCGACGGCGGCGACCCGCGCACCCATTTCAGCTCTTCCTACGCCACGGAGATCGCTCTCAGCCCGGATGAAAACTGGGCGGCTTTCCAGGAGTTGTTCAACGTGTACATCACCCCTTTCCCGAAAACCGGCGGGGCCATCGAATTGAGCGGCAAGAGCAAGGCCATTCCGCTCCGAAAAGTGAGCCGCGACGCCGGAAATTACCTGCACTGGTCCGGTGACAGCCAAAAACTTCATTGGGTAATCGGCCCGCAGTATTTTACCCGCGATCTGAAAAATTCCTTCTCCTTTGTGGAAGGGGCGCCGGATAGTATTCCGCCCCCGGATTCCAGCGGCGTCTCCATCGGCTTAATGCTGAAAACTGATAAGCCCACCGGAAAGTTGGCCCTGGTTGGGGCGCGCATCATCACCATGAAGGGGGATGAAGTGATCGAAGACGGGGTGATCGTGCTGGAGCGCAACCGCGTTGCCGCCGTTGGAAAGCGCGAAACGGTAACGATTCCCGCGGATGCGAAGCAGATCGACCTGAACGGCAAAACCATCATGCCGGGAATGATCGACGTGCACGCCCACGCCGGGCATTTCAGCAACTACCTCACCGCGCAACAACACTGGCCCTATTTTGCCAACCTTGCCTACGGGGTCACTACCATGCACGATCCCTCCGCGACAACGGAGATCGTCTTCAGCCAGGCGGAGATGGTGCGCGCCGGGGAGATGGTGGGCCCGCGGGTGTTTTCCACCGGAACGGTTCTCTACGGCGCGGAGGGCGACTTCAAAGCGGTGGTGAACGGTTTGGAGGACGCCCGCTCCCATTTGCGGCGCATGAAGGCGGCAGGGGCGTTTTCGGTGAAGAGCTACAACCAGCCCCGCCGCAACCAGCGCCAGCAGGTAATGCAGGCGGCCCGGGAGCTGGAAATGATGGTCTATCCCGAGGGCGGTTCTTTCTTCTTCCATAATATGAGCATGATCCTCGACGGGCATACCGGCATCGAGCACAACGTTCCCGTCGCCCCGCTGTATGAGGACGTGCTGAACCTCTGGTCTGCCAGCAGCACCGGCTACACTCCCACGCTGATCGTTTCCTACGGTACTCAATCCGGGGAACGCTACTGGTACCAGCATACCAACGTATGGGAAAAAAACCGGCTGCTGAATTTCACCCCCCGCTTCATCATCGACTCCCGCTCCCGCCGCCGGGATATGTCGCCGGATGACGAGTACGGGCATATCGAGCACGCCCGCGCCTGCAAGGCCCTGGCCGACAGGGGCGTGAGGGTGAATTTGGGCGCGCACGGGCAGTTGCAGGGCCTGGGCGCGCACTGGGAGTTGTGGATGCTGGCGCAGGGCGGCATGTCCCCCCTAAAAGCGCTGCGCTGCGCCACTTTCAACGGCGCATACTACTTAGGCATGGAGCATGAATTGGGTTCCCTGGAACCCGGCAAATTAGCGGATTTGATTGTTCTGGAGAAAAATCCTTTGGAAGATATTCGCAATAGCGAATCGATTCTCTACGTGATAAAAAACGGGCGGCTCTACGACGCCGAAACACTGAACGAGATCGGCAACCATCCCAAACCGCGCCTGCCCTTTTACTGGGAAAATCCCCGCAGCAGCGACGCCGCGCTGTGGCAGGAAGGAGCGGTATTCGGGGAAGAGGGGTGCGGGTGTTATACCCGCTGAGGATCGGGGGAATAAAAACCGGGAGCCGGGAATCACACCCTCTTGGAATGATTCCTGGATTTTGGCTCTTAAAATCCGAAAAATGGTTGTATATTCTCTCAAAAAATACAATCGGCTAAGATATGTAACGGAGGAACCATGGCCGTTAAAACCAAACCGGGGCGTAAAGAGCCGGCCCCCGGAAGCTCTTCAGCGATCGAGAAGTTCTTGGGGCTGCCGGAAAACGTTGCCCGCCGGCGCTTCAACGTGGAAGAATATTACCGCATGGCGGAAGCGGGAATTCTCAAGGAAGATGAGCGAGTGGAACTGATCGAAGGGGAGATTATCGAGATGAGCCCGAAAGGAAGCCTTCACGCCGGGTGTATCAAACGGCTTATCAAACTCTTAAATCGGTATATTGGCAAAGACGTCATTCTCAGCGTTCAGGATCCGGTTAAGCTGGATGGTCTCTCCCACCCGGAGCCGGACATCGCTTTACTCAAGTATCGCAACGATTTCTATGCCCAGGGCCATCCCACCCCGGCAGATGTGTTA